>DATMPY010000022.1:0-2436 GCA_035566955.1 Solirubrobacteraceae bacterium
CGCGCACCCAGCTCGCGGCCAAGGCGTTCGCGTGCACCGCGCGCTACGACGCCGCGATCTCGACGTGGTTCGCGGTGCGCACGCACGACCCCGAGGAGGGCTTCCCGCCGTCGTGGCGCGACGCCTACGAGAAGGTCACCGACCTGCGCTACGGCGAGAACCCCCACCAGCGCGCCGCGTTCTACGCGCGGGTGGGCTCCCCCACGCACCTGCTCAACGGCGTGGAGCAGCTGCACGGCAAGGAGCTCTCGTTCAACAACCTGCTCGACCTCAGCTCCGCGCGCGAATTGCTCGAGGACCTCTCCGGCGCGGGGTGCGCGATCGTCAAGCACAACAACCCCTGCGGCTGCGCCCTGGGGGAGACCGGCCAGATCGCCTACGAGCGCGCCTTCGCCTGCGATCCCCAGAGCGCCTATGGCGGCGTGATCGCCGTCAACCGCCGGGTGGACCGCGCCTTCGCGCAGGCGCTCTCCAAGCAGTTCATCGAGGTGCTGCTCGCCCCCGGCTTCGACGAGGACGCGCTCGAGGTCTTGACGGAGAAGAAGAACGTGCGCCTGTTGGAGCTCGCGCAGTGGCCGCCACCGATCCGGGAGGTCGAAGGCAAGCCGGTGGTCGGGGGCCAGCTCGTGCAGACCCGCGACGTCGTGAGCGAGGGGCGCGAGCAGATGCGCGTGCTCACCGCCACCGCCCCCACCGAGTCCCAGTGGGAGGACATGCTGTTCGCCTGGATCGTCTGCCGCCACGTGCGCTCCAACGCGATCGTGCTCGCCTGCGGCGGCGCCACCGTCGGCATCGGGGCCGGGCAGATGAGCCGCGTGGACGCCGTGCGGATCGCCGTCGAGAAGGCCCAGGCCGCCCAGCCGACCCACCTCGCCGGAGCGGTGCTCGCCTCCGACGCCTACTTCCCCTTCGCCGACGGCCCCCAGCTGGCGATCGACGCGGGCGTGAGCGCGATCATCCAGCCCGCCGGGTCCGTGCGCGACGCGGAGGTCATCGCCGCAGCCGACGCCGCGGGCATCGCGATGGTGGCCACAGACGTCCGCCACTTCCGGCACTGAATCTCCGCAAAAGGCTCCTATTGCCCTCTAGGCGCGGGGGAAAGTGGCTTCTTTTCCTATTCAAAGATATATCGTGTTACTATCGTGATGTTCAACGATAGGAGTCGATATGCATTCCCATGCGATATACACAACCACAGAGGGCCCCTGCTGCAATCCCGGCGAGGGCTTTGACCTGCGCTCCCTGTGGCGCGCCATGAGCGCCTATGGCGAGGGCGGCCCACGGGGCGGGCACCACCGCCGCCACCGCGGACCCGAGGGACCGGGGCCGCGCGGTGGCGGGTTAGGCGGCTTCCCCTTCGGCGGGTTTGATCCGGGCGGCGGACCGCCGTGGCGCAGGGGGCGCAAGGCGCGGCGCGGGGACATCCGCACCGCCGCCCTGCTGCTGCTCGCCGAGGAGCCCCGCAACGGCTACCAGATCATGCAGGAGGTGGAGGAGCGCAGCGAGGGCGCCTGGCGTCCGAGCCCCGGCTCGGTCTACCCGGCGCTGCAGCAGCTCGAGGACGAGGGCCTGATCCGCTCCGAGGAGCTCGACGGGCGCAAGGTCTTCCGGCTCACCGTCTCCGGCCTCGCCCAGGTCGAGGAGCGCGACGCCAGTCGCCCCGCCCCCTGGGAGCAGATGAGCGGCGACGTCGGCGCCAAGGCGCACGAGCTCGGCAAGATCATGCGCGAGGTTGCCTCCGCCTTCGTGCAGGTCATGCGTGCGGGCAGCGAGGAGCAGCAGGAGCAGGCCCGCAAGGTGCTCGTCAACGCGCGCCGCGACCTCTACCGCATCCTGGCCGACGGCGCCGAGCCCGAGAACCCAGAAAGCAGCTGAGGTCCGCGCTACGGTGAGCCCTGATGAACGCCGTCTCCGTCAAAGGGCTCACCAAGCGCTACGGCGAGATCGAGGCCGTGCGGGGCATCGACTTCGAGGTGGCCCGCTCCGAGGTCTTCGGGTTCCTCGGGCCCAACGGGGCGGGCAAGTCGACCACGATCAACATGCTCTGCACGCTCGTCAAACCCACCGGCGGCTCCGCGCTTGTGGCCGGCCACGATGTCGTCTTAGAACGCGACGCGGTGCGCCGCAACATCGGCCTCGTCTTCCAGGACACCACCCTCGACGGCTACCTCACCGCCGAGCAGAACCTGCGCCTGCACGCCGAGCTCTACGGCGTGCCCCGCGAGATGGTGGCCCCGCGGCTGCGGCAGGTGATGGAGATGGTCGGCCTGTGGGAGCGCCGCAAGAGCCTCGTCAACACCTTCTCCGGGGGCATGAAGCGGCGCCTTGAGATCGCCCGCGGCCTGTTGCACTCCCCGCGCGTGCTGTTTCTCGACGAGCCCACCGTGGGCCTCGACCCCCAGAGCCGCTGCTCGATCTGGGGCTACATCGACGAGC
>DATMPY010000023.1:0-29199 GCA_035566955.1 Solirubrobacteraceae bacterium
CGACGCTGCGCCCGTTCGGCCTGTTCGCGAGCACGGCGATCTCCGAGACGACGCTGATCGCGCTGCTGGTGGCGCTGATCCCCACGACGATCGGCGCGCTGCTCTCGGCGATCGGGATCGCGGGGATGGACCGCCTCGTGCGCCGCAACGTGCTCGCCCTCTCGGGCCGCGCGGTGGAGGCCTCGGGCGATGTGGACGTGCTGCTGCTGGACAAGACGGGCACGATCACGATCGGCAACCGGATCGCCTCGGAGTTCATCCCGATGCCGGGGGTGGCGGAGTCCGAGCTGGCCGACGCGGCGCAGCTCTCCTCGCTGGCGGACGAGACGCCGGAGGGCCGCTCGATCGTGGTGCTGGCCAAGCAGTACGGGATCCGCGAGCACGACATGACCACGCTGCACGCGAACTTCGTACCGTTCACGGCGCAGACGCGGATGAGCGGGATCGACTTCGACGGCCAGCAGCTGCGCAAGGGGGCGGGCGACGCGATCGTGGAGTTCGTGCAGCGCGAAGGGGGCCAGGCGCCGCCGCAGCTGCAGGTGCAGCTGGACCGCATCTCCAACGAGGGCGGCACGCCGCTGGCGGTCGCCCGCGACAGTCAGGTGCTGGGCGTGATCTACCTCAAGGACACGATCAAGGAGGGGATGGCGGCGCGCTTTGACCAGCTGCGCGCGATGGGCATCCGCACGGTGATGATCACCGGCGACAACCGCCTGACTGCGGCGAAGATCGCGCAGGAGTCGGGCGTGGACGATTTCCTCGCGGAAGCCACCCCGGAGCGCAAGATGGCGCTGATCAAGGAGGAGCAGGGCGAAGGGCGGCTGGTGGCGATGACGGGAGATGGCACCAACGACGCGCCGGCACTCGCGCAGGCGGACGTGGGGGTGGCGATGAACACGGGCACACAGGCGGCGCGCGAGGCGGGCAACATGGTCGACCTGGACTCCAATCCGACGAAGCTGATCGAGATCGTGGAGGTGGGCAAGCAGCTGCTGATCACGCGCGGGGCGCTGACGACGTTCTCGATCGCCAACGACGTGGCCAAGTACTTCGCGATCCTGCCGGCGGTGTTCATCAGCACCTATGCGGCCACGGGCGAAGCGAAGGGCCCGCTGCACGTGCTCAACATCATGAACCTGGGCACCCCGGAATCGGCGATCGTCTCGGCGATCATCTTCAACGCGATCGTGATCCCGCTGCTGATCCCGCTCTCGCTGCGGGGGGTGCGCTACCGCCCGATCGGGGCGAGCGCGCTGCTGCGGCGCAACCTCTGGATCTACGGCTTGGGGGGAATCATCGCGCCCTTCATCGGGATCAAGCTGATCGACCTGATCGTGCACAACCTCTTGGGGGGCTGAACGCCTTCGGGGGGCACGCACGGGACAATGTGCCGATGCCCCCCAATCGCGGTCACCTCAAGGTCTTCATCGGAATGGCCGCGGGGGTGGGCAAGACCTACCGCATGTTGCAGGAGGGCCAGGCGGAGGCGGAGGCGGGCCGCGACGTGGTCGTTGGCTACCTGGAGCCGCACGGGCGGCTGGAGACGGTGGCGCAGGCGGAGGGCCTGGAGATCGTGCCCCGCCGACGGGTGCGCTACCGGGAGACGGAGCTCGAGGAGATGGACCTGCCCGCGATCCTGGAGCGCGCGCCGGAGCTGTGCCTGATCGACGAGCTGGCGCACACCAACGCGCCGGGCGTGGAGCACGAGAAGCGCTACGAAGACGTGCGCGACGTCCTGCGGGCGGGGATCGACGTGTTCTCGACGATCAACGTGCAGCACCTGGAGAGCCTCAACGACCAGGTGACGCAGCTGACGGGGATCCGGGTGCGGGAGACGATCCCGGACGCGGTGCTCTCGATGGCGGACGAGACGGTGCTGGTGGACGTGACCCCGGAGGCGCTGATCGGGCGGCTGCGGGCGGGCAAGGTCTACCCGCCGGAGCGGGTGCAGGCGGCGCTGGGGAACTTCTTCAAGATCGAGAACCTCTCCGCGCTGCGGGAGACGGCGCTGCGCCAGGTCGCGGAGGGGGTCGAGCAGGGGCGCCTCGTGCGGGGGGCGCCGCTGGGCCGCCGCGAGGACCGGCTGCTGGCGCGGGCGGCGCCGCAGGTGATATCGGAGCGCCTGCTGGCGCTGGTCACGCCGACGGCGCGCTCACAGCGGGTGGTGCGCCGCGCGTGGCGCTCCGCGCAGCGACTCGGAGCGGCGCTCGACCTGCTGGTGGTGCGCCCCCCGGGGCGGGACCCGAGCCGCGAGGAGCGCGAGCAGCTGGAGGCGCTGCGGCGCCTGGCCTCGGTACTGGGGGCGACGCTGCTGCTGGAGGAGGGGGACGACGTGGCGGAGGTCGCGATCCGGGTGGCGCAGGGACGGGGCACGACCTACCTGTTGATGGGCGCTCCCAAGCCGCGCAACGCGTGGCGGCGGCTGACGCAGCCGGCGCTCCCGTTTCGCCTGCTGAAAGGCCTGCCGGGGGTGGACCTGCGGATCGTGGCGGACCGCACGCTGCGCCCGTCCGCGGACGGGGACGGAGAGGAGCTGACGCCGCTGTGACCCGGCTCCGGGCAGCCACTTCCCCCGGGACGCCGCTCCCTGTGGAGCGCCGGCCCCGCTTGCGGCAGACCGCTGCCCGGCGAGGCGGCTCGCTGGTGGAAGGCAGCTCGGGATGACCCCGCTCGCGGCGGTCCTGGTCGTGGTGGCGCTGGGGGCCGGCTTCGGGGCCGCGCTGGCGCTGGAGCGCTGGCGCCGGCGGCGCGCGCTGCAGAGCCGCGAGCGGGTGCGGCGGATCGCGTTCCCGTTCACGGGCGAAGGTCTCTCGGAGCCGGCGCTGGCGGCGGCGCTGCGCCTGGCGCGCGCGGAGGGGGCGACGCTGCTGCCGGTGTACCTGGCGATCGTGCCGATGCGCCTCGCGGTGGAGGTGCCGCTGCCGACGGAGTGCACGGTGGCGCTGCCGCTGCTGGAGGCGATCGAGCAGCGCGCGGCGCACGCACAGGTCCCGGTGGACTCGCGCATCGAGCGGGGCCGCACCCTGAGGCACGCGCTGCGGGAGCTGATCGCGCACGAGCGCTTCGAGCGGATGGTGGTGGCGGCAGGCGCGGGGGGCTCCTCGGAGGGCTTCGACCCCGAAGACGTGGCGTGGCTGCTGGCCCACGTCCCAGGCGAGCTGATCGCGCTGCGCCCGGCGAGCAAGGGCGGCCGCCCGCCCGTGCAGATCCCCGTGCCGGCGGCGCCGGCGAGACCCGTGCAAACCCACGTGCATACGGCGCCCGCGCAACCCCGGGATGCGTAGGCTGTTCGCATGAACATGACCGGCTCCCCTTCCCGCAGGCCACCCACGACGACACCCCGCACGCTCCCCGGCCCCGCAACACGCCGATCTGTGGCCCTCCTGGCGAGCGGCGTGCTGGCGGCGCTGGCGCTCGCCCTGGCGCTAGCGGCCCCGGCGGGCAGCTCGCGAGGGCGCGCGGCCGGGGGGACGACGAAGACCAGCGCGCGGGCGGTGGGGGCCCCGCGGCAGGCGAGCTCGCACGGGCCGTCGTATATGACGGGCATCGGAGACGAGCAGGAAGAGATGTTCGCAAACCCGTTGTGGCGTCAACTGCGCATGAAGATCGTGCGCTACATCGTTCCCTACGACACGATGGCGCACCCCTACTGGGTGCAGCGCGCGGCGCGGTGGATCAAAGCGGCGGAAGCGCAGCACCAACGGGTGCTGGTGTCGTTCTACCACTCGGAGTACGTGCCGACGAGGATGCCGAGCGTGGCGCTCTACCAGCACGACGTGACGAGGTTCATCAAGCAGTTCCCCTTCGTGCGGGAATACCAGGCGTGGGACGAGGAGAACCGCGGCGACGTGTCCGGCCTCTTCGTGAGCCCCACGGCGGTGCAGTCCGCGCAGTACTACCAGGCGCTGAAGCGCTCGTGCGAGCCGTGCACGGTGATCGGGTTGGATGTGCTCGACCAAAACAACATCTACCCGACGCTCGCGTACATCGCGGAATTCAAGCACGAGATCCACCAACTGCACACGCTGATGCCCTCGGTGTGGGGCTTGCACGATTACTCGGACCTCAACCGCCTGGAAAGCTGGCGCACGCGCGACCTGGCGCAGGCGCTGGGCGGCGAAGTGTGGCTGACGGAGACGGGGGGGATCGTGAAGTTCGGCGGCGAGCTCCCCAACAACCGCGGCTCGGGCCTGAGGCGGGCGGCGAGGGTGCTCGGGTACATGTTCGGCGTGGCTCGCTCGAACTCCCGAATCAAGCGCCTGTACATCTACGACTGGACGGGCGGCAACAGCTCCACCCGCTTCGACGCGGGCCTGATGAACGCCCACGACCAGCCGCGCGAAGGCTACACCGTGGTCTGCCGCCAGCTGCACGCGGCGCGCTGCGGCGTGCGCATCGCCGGCAACTGAGCGCGGGGCGTAAGCCGGGCTCGCCGGTTGTCAAGCTCGGCGGGAACGCGGGCCCGAAGCGCGCCGTGCCGTCCCATCCCCGCCGGCCTTCATGATGTGCTTTGTCGTCAAAGCAAAGCGGTGCGACGGGAGCTGCATACAAGCGCAGGTAGGCCGGGCCGCGAGATTGAAGGAGGCTGTGACAATGGTATTGGATCGTGTTCAGCGCGATGCGCTGCGCCAATTCGTGGTCGCCGATCTGGCGGGGGTGGGGGACGTGGCGATCGTCCTCGAGCAGGGCGAAGTTGCGGAGGCCCTGCGGCTGCGAAACCAGTTCGAGGAGGATCTCAGGCTGCTCGACCTGCTGGGGTGGCAGGCGGTGGGAGACCGGGACAGCTATGAGTTGGCCCCCTCAGACGAGGCGGTCCGCGTCCTCGGGCGGCTGCACGCCAGGGCGGCGGGGCTGATCGCGCGCACGGTGTCCGAGTTCCCGGGAGCGGATCTCAACGAGGCCGTGCGGGTGGCCGAGACCTGCGCGCTGATGCTGCGCGGAGCGTGACCCGGCTCCCGGACGGCGCGGCGCCCGCCGAGGGGGCTTGACAAGTACCGGCCGGAGTGCTTATAGTAGTCCTGCCCTGTGACCCAGCGGGTCGCGGGCACCAAACATAGTGGTCTGGTCGGGTCTGCCCCAGTGGTCGACCTTGCAGTGCTGACAGGGGTTTCTCTGGGAGAGGACCGGGTCGGGACCTAAGAGGGAGTCGTTTCCGCGTGAACTCGAGTGCGATGAACGTGACAGGAGTGCCTGCCGCCCGCAACGGGTGCGTACCTAGATGCGGCAGCAGCCTGCCGCATCTCTCTCTCTCTCTCTCTCTCTTGTGCCCTAGGGCCAAGCGCTGAAGTCCCACTCCGGACGGCCCAAACGGGCCTTCCGGCATCCCCCGCGGGGGGTTGGGAGTTTGCTGCGCTTCGCCCGCCGGTCATCGCGCGCGGTCGCTTATTCGAGCGCCTGACCTGCCGCAGGGGTCGGGCCTACGTCGCCTCGCGTGCGCTGTCACATACGCGTGCGTCTAATTCTTTCTTACGTTCCGCTGCGGGCTGTGCGCCCGGGGCGGCTTTGTGCTGCCCGGTTACAGGTGGCTCTCGTGTGGATTCCTTCTGGGAGGGGATGGTTCGATGATTGCTCGCTGGTCGCTGTTGAAGGAGCTGGTTGCGCTGTGCGCCATGGTGGGCGGGCTGCTGTTCGTGTGGAGCGCCCCGGCGCTGGCGCAGCGGATGCACGAATTCAGCAAATCGTTTGGGAGCGAAGGCTCGGGCGAAGGGCAGCTGATGCGCCCAGGCCAGCTGGCGGTGAACGCAGCGACAGGTGACGTGTACGTCATCGACCGGGGGAACAAACGAGTGGAGATCTTCAACGCGAGCGGCGGGTACGTCGGCCAGTTCAACGGCGGCGCCTCGCCGACCGGTGCGTTCGCGTGGCTCACGGAATTGGACTACCACGCCAGCCATCCCTATATTCTGCACGAAGGTTCGATCGCTGTCGACAACTCGACGGATCCGCTCGATCCGTCCAAAGGCGATGTGTACGTCACCGACGAAGGCCACAACGTGATCGACAAGTTCACCGCGAGCGGCACGTACGTCGGGCAGGTGGTGAACGCGCTTCACGAGGGTGGGAGCCCGTTTCCAGAGATGGTGCCGATGAATATCGCGGTCGATCCCGACGGGGCGCTCTGGGTGCAGGTCCGCAACAAAGGGTTCATCGCCTTGGGGGCCCGCTTCGAAGGTGAGATCTATGAGTACAACGACGCGCTGACCAACGAATACGTGTCGCAGATAGTGGCGACCTTCCCATCTGTGTCGGGGGCGGTAAGCGGTCTGCTGGGGATCATCGGGCTTGCGTTCGACTCGGAAGGGCACCTCTACACCGGGAAGACGCAGAGCCTCGATGGCGGAGGGTTCACGGTTCCCGTGAAGTTCACTGCCGCTGGCCAGATCCTCGATCAGGGACTGGACGGTGAAGAAACGTCCGGCGTGGCGGTCGATCTGTCAAGTGACGACGTGTACGCCGATCATAAGACCAGCGTCGCGGCTTACGACCCGTCGGGTTCGTTCGTCGAGCGGTTTGGGTCGGGTGAGATGCAGGCAAGCAACGGCATCGCGGTGGACTCCGCGACCGGGACGGTATACACCTCGGACGCGACCAACCAGGAGATCGACGTGTTCACGGCGTTCACGGTGCCGGATGCGACGACCGGCGGCGTGTCGAGCTTCGGCGAAACCAGCGTGACGGTTGGCGGGAAAGTCAACCCGGACGGCCTGCCGGTCACCTCGTGCGTGTTCGAATACGGCACGAGCGCCTCCTACGGCCAGAGTGAACCGTGCTCCACGAGCCCCGGGTCGGGCGGCAGCCCGGTCGCGGTCAGCGCGCGGTTGACCGGCCTCGACCATCTGACGAGCTATCACTATAGATTGAAGGTTGCAAATGCCCACGGCTCCAACGTCGGACAGGACCGCACGTTCCTGACGCCCGAGCCAGTCGCGCTCTCCGAAGAGGGCGTCTCCGACGTCTCTTCTGGCAGCGCGCTGTTCAGCGCGCTCGTCAACCCGGGGGGTGCGGATACGATGTTCCACTTCGAATACGGGACGAGCGCCTCCTATGGCGAGAGCGCGCCGGTCCCCGACGGCGACCTCGGAGCTGTGACGGGAAGCGAGCAGGCGACCGTTCGCGCGCAGGATCTCCTGCCGAATACGACCTACCATGTTCGTCTCGTCGCCAACAACGCGCTCGGGACGGTGTACGGGCCGGATGAGACCTTCACGACGCAGGCCGGCGCCGGCGCGTTCGCGCTGCCGGATGGCCGGGCATGGGAACTGGTCTCCCCGCCGAGCAAGGAAGGCGCGAGCATCGAACCGATGTGGTTCGGCGCGATCGAGGCCTCCGAAGAAGGTGGTGCGATCACCTATATAGCGAGTGGGCCGATCGATGCGAGGCCACAGGGCAACCCGAGTCCGCTCGGCCCGACGCAGGTGCTTTCCAAGCGTGGCGCGGATGGATGGTCCTCTGAAGATATCGCGACGCCGCACGACGCCGCGGAAGTGGGTGGTGCGGAGTACCGCGCGTTCTCCCCGGATCTTTCGCGGGCGCTCCTCGAACCGGCGGGGGAAACCCCACTCGCTCCGGAAGCTACGGAAAGAACGGGATACGTACGCGACAACGCGAACGGCAGCTATGTGCCACTGGTGACCGCCAACGACGTGGCGCCGGGAACGCAGTTTGGAGCCCAAGGAGGCGTGAAGGTCTTGGTTGGCACCCCGGATCTCTCGCACGTCATATTGACATCGGAAGGTGTGCGGCTGACGAGCGACGCGATAGGTAACCCGAGTCTCTATGAGTGGTCGGGAGGGCAGCTGCAGCTGGTGAACATCCTTCCCGACGGCACGGCGGCGGTGGCGGGCTACCTCGGGGATGGCGATAGGCATCGGCATGCGTTGTCGAACGATGGCTCGCGCGTCTTCTGGGAAGGTAACGGGGCCAACGTGTATATGCGGGATACCGTCGCGGGTAAGACTGTGGAGGTGGATGCGCCAGCGCCCGGGGTCTCGCTACCGCCTCACCCATACGGTAATGCTGTCTTTCAGATCGCCAACGCCAACGGTTCCAAGGTTTTCTTTCGCGATACATATCCGTTGACGCTCGATTCGAAGCTGCCCTCCGAAGGAGAAGGAGGCCGACCCGACCTGTACGTGTGCCAGATCGTCGAAGAAGCAGGGGAACCCAAGTGCGATCTGACGGATCTCTCGGTCGATCCCCACAGCGGCGAACAGGCGGATGTGCAGGAGCCGATTGTGGGTGCGAGCGAAGACGGGTCGGTCGTGTACTTCATAGCAGGGGGTAAGCTGGCCGAAGGGGCAGAATCGGGTCAGGAAAACCTGTACGTGGAGTCCGAGTCGGGCTCAACGTGGTCTGCGCCGCGACTCGTCGCGGTCCTCTCAGGGGGCGGTACAACGTCGAAGGTCTCGCCGAACGGGCGATATCTGGCGTTCATGTCGGACAAGAGCCTGACGGGCTACGACAACCGCGACGCCAACAGCGGGCAGCCGGACGAGGAGGTGTTCTTGTACGACGAGGCGACCGGCCGCCTGAACTGTGCCTCGTGCAACCCGACGGGCGCACGGCCCAACGGCATCTTCGACCCCGCGCAAGGAATAGGGCCCCTGCTGATCGATCGCAATGACAACTCCGGTGGGCATTGGCTCGCCGGGAGCGTTCCCGGACCGACTGCGATCTCGGACACGGGGCTCAACCCTGCCGCGACATATCTGTCGCGCTACCTGTCCGACGAAGGGCGGCTGTTCTTCGACAGCCCAGATGCGCTGGTCGCGCAGGACACGAACGGTAAGGAGGATGTATACGAGTACGAGCCCCCCGGTGTGGGTGGGTCGGCTGGTTGCACGACGGCTGCTGCGACGTACGTCGCGAGCGCGGCCGGCTGCGTGTCGTTGATCTCCTCGGGGACCTCCGCTGAAGAATCGGCGTTCATGGACGCAAGCGCAATCGGGAACGACGTGTTCATCCTGACCGCGGCGAGGCTCACCTCGCGGGATGTCGACACGTCCCTGGATATGTATGACGCGCATGTATGCTCAGGGGGAGCGCCGTGCGTAAGCTCAGCGGTCTCGCCGCCGCCGTGCTCGAGCGGGGATTCGTGCAAGGTGGCGCCCTCGCCGCAGCCGGCGATCTTCGGTGCACCGTCCAGCGCGACGTTCTCCGGGGCTGGCAACGTGGCACCGTCCTCGACGGTCGGCGCGAGCGCCCCGAAGCGGGGCGCCAAGAAGAAGTCATCGCATGGCAAGCCCAAGCCCAGACCCAGGCGCAGGCGCAGGGGGAAGGGCAGGGGCGCGCGAGTCCACAAGAGCTTGTCCGCCAGGACCAGGCGCTAGAGGAGGGTGGGAACTATGAGAGGCAAGCTCGCTGTGCTCAGGCTGGTGGTTGCGCTCGCGTCGGCGTGTGTGGCGGTTGGGATGGTTGGTGTCGCGTCGGCGCTCGCGGAGGGCGAAGCGCCGTGGTGGAATGTGCTCGAGAATGCCGCGCCGACCGATCTCCCATCCGGTGGCACTGGCCAGATCCAGGTGGTGGCGACCAATCTCGGCGACGCCAAGGCGGACGGGTCAAGTGTGCCGATCACCATCTCCGACGTGCTGCCGCCCGGGATCGTGGCGATCGGCATCAAAGGGGTGGCGGGCCTGGCGGGCAGCCTGGGTGAAGCAGAATGCTCGCTCGCGGCGGTGAGCTGCACGTTCGCGCAGAGCATCCCGCCGTATCTCGCGGTGACCCTCGACTTGACCGTGCGTGTCGAACCGGACGCGAAACCCGGTGTCAACGAAGCGGTCACGGAAGGCGGCGGCGCGACGCGCGTTGCGAACAGGCAGCCGCTGGCGGTCGGCGCCACGGCCACGCCGTTCGGTGTCGAAGCGTTCGAAATGACCCCGGAAAGCGCTGGGGGTGTGCCCGATACGCAGGCCGGCTCGCATCCGTTCCAGTTGACGACGACGCTTCACCTGAATCAGGGCTTCGAACGGGGGATCGCGAGGCCGGCGGAGAGCATCGAGAAGGATCTGCGGTTCTATCTGCCGCCGGGCATGATCGGCAACCCGCAGGCGGTCCCACAGTGCCCGATCGGCGAGTTCGCCGTGATCCCGGGAAGCTTGAGAAACGCCTGTCCGCCGGACACGGTCATCGGTGTCTCCAGCATAACGCTGATATTCTCGTACGTGGGGACAACTCCGTTCACGGTGCCGGTGCCGTTGTACAACCTTGCGCCGGAGGTGGGTGAGCCGGCGCGGTTCGGCTTTGAGTTCGGCGGCGACCCGGTGATCCTCGATACAAGTGTGCGGACCGGCGGAGACTACGGGGTGATCGTGACCTCTCACAACATCTCCCAGGACCTGTACCTGCTCGCGAGCCAGGTGACGTTTTGGGGCGCACCGGGCGACCCGCGTCACAACGCCTCGCGCGGCTGGAACTGCCTGCTGTTCGGCGCGCTCGGGAATGGCCCGTGCGAACCGTTGAGTGAACCCGCTTCGCAGCCGCTGCTGACGTTGCCGACGTCGTGCGCGACGCCGTGGACTCCGACTGTCACCGCGGACTCGTGGGCGGAACCGGCGGTGCAGAAGCCGGGCGCGTACAGCCTGCACGACCAGTACGGGCACCCGTTGGCGTTGTCGGGATGCAACCGGTTGACGTTCGAACCGTCGATCATGGCGGCGCCGGATGGGCAGGCGGGGAGCACCCCGACGGGGTTGACGGTCGGGATCCATGTCCCACAGACGGCGGGGTTGAACCCGACGGGGGACGCGCAGGCGACGGTGAGGAACACGACGGTGACGCTGCCAGCGGGGGTCTCGTTGAACCCGGCGGCGGCGGATGGCCTGCAGTCGTGCTCGACCGAGCAGGTCGGGCTTGAAAGCGCGACGCCGATCAGCTGCCCGGAAGCGGCGAAGGTCGGCACCGTGGAAATCAGGACGCCGCTGCTGCCCGATCCGCTGGTGGGCGCGGCGTATCTGGCGGCGCAGGACGCGAACCCGTTCGGGTCGTTGGTTGCATTGTACGTCGTTGCCGAAGACGCAAAGGCGGGGGTGCTGGTAAAGCTTGCGGGTGAAGTGAAACCGGATCCGGTGACGGGCCAGTTGGTTTCGACGTTCAAGGCAACGCCGCAGCTGCCCTTCGAAGACCTCAGCTTGCATTTTTTCGGCGGCTCCCGGGCGCCGTTGGGGACTCCCGCGCTGTGCGGGGGGTACACGACGACGGCATCGATCGAACCGTGGTCGGGCACTGAACCGGTCGATTCCGCCTCGGAATTCAAGATCGCGACGGGGCCGAACGGGAGTGCGTGTGCGAGCCCATTGCCGTTCGCCCCGGCGTTGACGGCCGGTACGACGAGTATCCAGGCGGGCGGGTTCAGCCCGTTCACGATGACCATGTCCCGCGAAGACGGGCAGCAGAACCTGCAGTCGGTGCAACTGAACATGCCTCCCGGGCTGCTGGGGACGCTGTCGAGCGTGAAGTTGTGTGGGGAACCGCAGGCGGATGCGGGCACGTGCGGCCCGGAAAGCTTGATCGGGCATACGATCGTCAGCGTCGGCTTGGGTGGGAACCCCTACAGCGTGACGGGTGGGGAGGTGTTCATCACCGGGCCATACAAGGGCGCGCCGTATGGCCTGTCGATCGTGAACCCGGCGAAGGCCGGCCCGTTCGATCTGGGGAAGGTGATAGTCCGCGCGAAGATCGAAGTGGACCCCTCGACGGCGGCGTTGACGATCACGACGGACCAGTCGGGTCCGTATGCGATCCCGCACATACTCGACGGGATTCCGTTGGAGATCAAGCACGTCAACGTGTCAATCGACCGGCCGGATTTCACGTTCAACCCGACGAATTGCAGTCCGTTGGCGATCACGGGAAGCCTCGGCAGCAGCGAAGGGTCGACGGATGCGTTGTCGGTGCCGTTTCAGATCACCAACTGCGCGGTGTTGGCGTTCAAGCCGAAGCTGACGGCGTTGACCACGGGGAAGGCGTCGCGGTTGAACGGGGCGAGCCTGACGGTCAAGCTGGGTTACCCGGCGGGCCCGTATGACGCGAATATCGCCCGCGTCAAAGTGGAATTGCCGAAGGCGCTGCCGTCGCGGCTGCCGACGCTGCAGAAAGCGTGCACGGCGGCGACGTTCGATGCGAACCCGGCAAATTGCCCGGCGGCGTCGATCATCGGGCATGCGACCGCCACGACGCCGGTGCTGCCGGTCCCGTTGACGGGCCCGGCGTACTTCGTCTCGCATGGCGGGGAAGCGTTCCCGAGCTTGGTGATCGTGTTGCAGGGCTATGGCGCGCGGGTCGATCTGGTTGGTTCGACGTTCATCAGCAAAGCGGGGGTCACGAGCAGCACGTTCAAGACGATCCCCGATGTTCCGGTGGGGACGTTTGAATTGACGTTGCCGCAGGGTCCGTTCTCAGCGTTGGCGGCGAACGTGAACCTGTGCAAGAGCAGTCTGGCGATGCCCACGGAATTCGTGGGGCAGAACGGCGTGGTGCTGCACCAGAGCACGAAGATCGCGGTCACGGGTTGCGCGAAGGCGAAGAAGACGTCGCACAAGAAGAGGGCCAACGTGGGAAAGAAGAAGGGGAAGCGAGGGAGGAGCAGCAGGGGGTGAGGGTGTGGTGGTGGCTGCGCATACCGGCAACGGGGCCCTACGCGGCCGTATCGGCCACGGTCGCGTAGGAGAGCTTCAGCGCGCGCGGATCCTGGCGGCGATGAGCGAGCTGGTGCGCGAGCGCGGCGCGATCGGTGTGACGGTCGCGCATGTGGTGGGCCGCTCGGGTGTCTCGCGGCGCACGTTCTACGAGCTGTTCGAGGACCGCGAGGACTGCTTCCTGGCGGCGTTCGACCAGGCGATAGCGCGCGCCAGCGAGAGCGTGCTCCCGGCGTACGCCGCCCCGGGGGCGTGGCGGGAGCGGATGCGCGCGGGGCTGGGCGCGCTGCTGGAGTTCCTGGAGGAGGAGCCGGAGCTCGGCGGGCTGTGCGTGGTCGACGCGCTCGCGGCAGGCGGCGCGGCGTTGGAGCGCCGTACGCGGATCGTGGACGTGCTGGTGGACGCGGTGCACGAAGGCGGCGCGCCCGGGCGCGGCAAGGCGGTCGGTCGGGGTGCTGGGGTCGGCGGTGGTCGGGCTGCGGGGGTCGGCGGCGCCCGGGCGGCCGGGGTGTCCTCGAGCGGGAAGGCGTTCTCGCTGCCGGAGCGGATCGTCGCGGAAGGTGTGGTCGGCGCGGTCCTCGCGGTCGTCCATGCGCGGATGGTGGCGCAGCCCTCCGGTCAGCTGACGGCCCTGTTGAACCCGTTGATGAGCATGATCGTGCTGCCCTATCTCGGCCCGGCGGCGGCTGCGAGGGAGCGGGAGAAGCCGGTCGTGCGCCGGCGCCGCGCGGCGCGGCGCACGGCGGACCCGTTGCGCGAAGTCGATATGCGCCTGACCTACCGCACGGTCCGGGTGCTGCTCGCGGTGGCGGAGCTGGGCGGGCGGGGGTCCAATCCGCCCTCGAGCCGCGAGGTCGCGGACGCCTCCGGGGTCTCGGACCAGGGCCAGATGTCAAAGCTCCTGTGGCGCCTGGAGCACCTCGGCCTGATAGCGAATGCGACTGAGAACCACGGCAAGGGCGCCCCCAACGCCTGGACGCTGACTCTCAAAGGCCACGAGATCGAGCAGGCGATCCATACGCAGACCAGCAGCTGAGTGCGAGCTCGAAGGAGGCTGTGGGCAACGGGAGTGGATCGTGTGCAGCGCGACACGCCGCCCCAGTTCGTCGCCGCCGATCTGCCGCGAGGCGGCTGATGTCAGTGCTACACGAGGGGCGGATCTGCCGGAGTTGGGCTGCCTGCGCCAATGATGTTTGCCTCCAGCTCGGCGTGCGCGACAAGGTCCCCGATCGTCGTCTCGAGGCCGCTCGCCAGGCCGGCGATCTTCTCCCACGAGAGGTTGCGGCCTTTCACTTCGAGTTTCTGCAGGTAGGTGCGGTCCATCCCCGACGCGTCGGCGAGAGCCTCGATTGTCAGCCCGCGGGCATTGCGCAGGCGGCGGACAGCGCGGCCAAGGTCGAGCGTGGTCGCTTGGGGTGTGGGCACCCCTTGGACATTTACGGGTGGGCGCTAAAAGCGCCAGAGACGATTGTCTGACAGAGTATACTCTGTATCTTGACTGGATCCTCGATTGTGTCTTGGCATGGGAGTGATGCTGGGTCATAGGTGGACCTTTTCCGATAGACGGACACGTCCCACGCAGAAGTGGTTATAGTCCTTTTCAAGGGTTCGGATGCTCGACCAGAGATTCGGATGCTCGAACCCAACCGGCGCCCGGGTGAGGAGGCGCGACCTCCTCACCCGGGTCTGCGCCAGGGAGTGGACCCCTGACGTGCCAGACAGTCTATCCAGATGGATACCACTAAACATTCCTGTCCTATAGACTTTTCGACGGCAGCTCCGATTTGCCAAGATCCAACTGCGCGCTGCTCAGACTGGCAGTGGGCGAGCGGTTGAACTCGGTGGGTCCTCCGTGGCTGTTCGTTCGGGGGGAGCGTTCGCATCGTTACGCCAAACCCGCGCCCCCACTAGCGCGAGCAGCGCGAGCCCCGCGGCGAGCGGGACGAGGGCGCGCAGGGGGTAGGGGCCCCAGTAGGCGCTCCTGGTGAAGGCACGGGGGTCGCCGGAGCGCAGGATGTCCAGCAGGCCCTGGTGGTCGAGGCCGAGCAGGGTGGGCCCGAGCGCGGCGAACACGGCCCAGGCGGCGAGCGCGAGCACGCCGGTCCGCATGGCGGCGCGGTCCAGGCGCATCCGGGGAGTCGCGGCGGCGGCCAGCGCGAGGGCGCCGGCGGCGGGGAGCAGGAAGGCCCAGATCGACGCCCAGCCGTAGCCGAGGCCGACGGCGCTGGCGAGGGTGGGCTGGAAGAAGCCCCTGAACAGGTGGCGCATCCAGCTGACGGCCTGGGTCTCGTAGCCGATCAGGGGATGGGTGATGGTGGCCATCAGGGTGCATACGATCGAGGCGGCGGCGAGCGCGATCGTGGGACCGGGCCAGCGCTTGCAGGCGATGCCCAGGGGAAGCGCGAGGAAGGGGACCATCGTGCCCAGGAAGCGCGGCCCCATGGAAGCGCCGCCGAAGGGGAGGAAGTAACCGGAGTTGTACGTGAGGTAGCAGAGGCACACGCCAACTATCACCAGGGCCTCCGCGCGCTGCCCGCGGCGGTGGAGGGCAACTGTGCCGAGCGTCCCCATCACGAGCACGGGGGCGATTGTGAAGAGGCCGCGGGAGTCGAGCAGCAGCGTCACCGCGACGCGCAGGCTGGGGGCGTCGATCCCGAAGAAGCCCTGTTTCTGCTGGGGCACGTTGGCGTAGGCGACGTGGGTCCACGAGTGGAAGGCGGCGTGGTTGTAGAGCAGCAGGGGGACGATCCCCACGAGGATCCCCCCCACGTAGGCCCCCCCGCGGCGCGCCACCCCCCCAGGCGTGAGGGCGTCGCGGCGGGAGAGCAGGTAGAGCCCAAGCACCCCGCCGAGCAGCGCGAGGGGGTACTCGGAGGAGATCGCGTAGCCGATCGCCAGGCCAGCCGCCCCGGTGAGCCACGCGCGCGGGGGGCCGTCGCGCTCGCGCATCAAGAGGGTGAACGCGGCGAACCCCAAAAACGCGGTGAAGACGTGCGAGAACAGCAGGGTGGAGAGTGGCGCGACGATCGTGCCGAGGCCGAGCGTGACCGCGGCGGCGGCCCCAAACCCGGGCTGCAGGCGCTCGGCGGCGCGCCACACCAGCAGCAACAGCAGCAGGCCGGGCAGCACGTTGCCCCACAGCCCGACGAGGTACACGACCTCGTCCGCTCCCCGCTGCGCGTGCAGGTCGCGGGCCCACTCGTCGGCGCCGACGGCCTCCAGCGCGGTGTACCAGGGCAGCACGTACAGCGCCAGGCCGGGGGCGCGGGCGGAGTACCAGTGGCCGTGGTAGAGAACCCTGTCGCCGGTGTTGGAGCGGTATGGGTCGATCGTGGTGGCGTCGTGGTAGAGCGCCCGCAGGAGGTCGTAGTGGGAGGTCTGGTTCCAGGAGAAGTTCTGGATCAGGGTCGCGTAGGCGAGGCCCACGAGCAGGATCGCGGCGAGCGCGAGACGCCTCCTTTTTCTTGCATTTATGCGCTCCGCTACGATCGGGTGAGGATATGCGAGTCCTGGTCGTAGGAGCCGGTGGCGTGGGCGCGGCGTTCGCGGCGATCGCGCAGCGGCGGCCGGCGTTCGAGCAGGTGGTGCTGGCGGACGTCTCGCCGCGACGCGCGCACGACGCGGTGGCGCGGCTGGGGGAGGCGGACCGCTTCGGTGCGGAGCAGGTGGACGCGTCCAGCCGCGAGCAGCTGGTGGCGCTGATCGGGCGGGTCCGCCCGGACGCGGTGCTGAATGCGTGCGACCCGCGCTTCAACGAGCCGATCTTCGACGCGGCGTTCCAGGCGCGGGTGACGTACCTGGACATGGCGATGACCCTCTCCAAGCCCCACATGCAGCGCCCGTACGAGCTGCCGGGGGTGATGCTCGGCGAGCACCAGCTGCAAAGGCACGAGCAGTGGGAGCAGACCGGACTGCTGGCGCTGGTGGGGATCGGCGTCGAGCCGGGGCTGTCGGACATCTTCGCGCGCTACGCCGCCGACGAGCTCTTCTCGCAGGTCCAGCAGGTGGGGGTGCGCGACGGGGCGGACCTGGTGGTGGAGGGCTATGACTTCGCGCCGACGTTCTCGATCTGGACCACGATCGAGGAGTGCCTGAACCCGCCGCTGATCTGGGAGCGCGAGCGGGGCTTCTACACCACGCCGCCCTTCTCCGAGCCGGAGGTGTTCGAGTTCCCCGAGGGGATCGGCAAGGTCGAGTGCGTGAACGTGGAGCACGAGGAGGTCGTGCTGATCCCCCGCTGGGTGGAGTGCGAGCGGGTCACGTTCAAGTATGGGCTGGGGGAGGAGTTCATCGGCGTGCTGCGCACGCTGCACAAGCTCGGCCTCGACTCGACCGAGCCGGTGACGGTTCGCGGCGTGGAGGTCTCTCCCCGCGACGTGGTGGCGGCCGCGCTGCCCGACCCGGCGACGCTCGGCGAGCGGATGAGCGGGCGCACCTGCGCCGGCACATGGGTGACGGGCACGGGCCGCGACGGCGCCCCCCGCTCGACCTACCTCTACCACGTGGTGGACAACGAGTACACGATGCGCGAGTACTCGAGCCAGGCGGTCGTCTGGCAGACCGCGATCAACCCGGTCGTCGCGCTCGAACTGCTCGACGACGGCGCGTGGCGCGGCACGGGCGTGCTCGGCCCCGAGGCGTTTCCACCCGGCCCGTTCCTCGAGCGCCTGGCGGAGTTGGGTGCGCCGCACGGCCAGCGCGACGATCCCTCGTAAAGGTCACTCCGCGCCGTAGCCCCGTGCTTGTGGAGCAGCGGTGTAACGTGATGACAAGGCCTACTCGTCCACCTCGCGCCGGCGCCCGGCGTCCTGTAAATCCCGCGAATCATCAGTATCCATCGGGAATCCGTGTGTCGGCGGCGGTCGTGACATACGGCCGGCTTGGACTCCTTGCGGTATCTTCCACGCTTAGGGCTTGACAGCAAGCGGTGGGTGTGGTTAGCTTGGGGGGTGCGGTGTTCCGCGTTGGTGTGAGCGCCGGTTGACATAGGGTCTGGCTGGGTCAAGCCTCGTCTGCGGTTGACTTCGAAGTGCACTGGCAGGATGTTGGGGTCGGCGAGGGGGATCGGGTCTCGAACATATGAGGGAGATTGTTTAGCGTGGTTTCTGGAGGGAGATACGTGCCGGGGATGTGCGCCTGCGAGTCGCGGCGTGAGACTAGATGCATCAGCAGCCTGATGCATCTCTCTCTCTCTCTCTCTCTCTTCAGCGTGGCAGTTCGGGGCCGGGCGCTGTAGTCGCCTAGTTTCGGAGTGCCGCGGGGCCCCGCTTGCGCGGGGAAAGGGCCGGCTGTCTTCGTGCGTGGTCGTCTGTGCGTGTGGGGGGGCGGTGTAAATGCCTGCGCGTGCGAGGGCAGAGCGTGAGCGGGGGCGTGATGGTGCGCGCCGGCTGCCCTCCGGGGGCGTGGCTTCAGGGGCTGGTGCGGAGAGTGTTGCGGGTGCTGGTGTGTCGTATGCGTCAGTCGTGGAGATTCAGCGTTCGCGGCTGTTGGCGGCGGCGGTGGGGAGCATCGATGAGATTGGGTATGCGCGTACGACGGTGGGGAGCATCACCGATCGTGCGCGTGTTTCGCGCCGCACTTTCTATGAGTTATTCACTAACCGCGAGGAGTGCCTGGCGGTGGTGCTGGACGATGTCCTCGCCGCGGTCGGCGGGGAGTTCGCTGCCGCGGGCCTGGAGGGGTTAGAGTGGCGGGAGCGGGTCCGTACGGGCTTGTGGGTGATTCTCTCCTTTTTGGATCGTGA
This sequence comes from Solirubrobacteraceae bacterium, assembly GCA_035566955.1. Lineage (GTDB taxonomy): Bacteria > Actinomycetota > Thermoleophilia > Solirubrobacterales > Solirubrobacteraceae > Palsa-744. The sequence goes on from DATMPY010000023.1 coordinate 18,376, forward strand.
GCCGGCGCTGGCGCGGGTGTGTGTCGTGCAGGCGTTGCGTGGTGGCCCGATGGTGCTGGAGCGTCGCGAGCGGATTCTGGCGGCGCTGGCCGCGGTCGTGGATGAGGGTCGCGTGGAGGGGGGCGCACGCGGGCGGGGGTGTACGCCGTTGACCGCGGAGGGTCTGGTCGGCGCGGCGTTCATGATCATCTATGCCCGGTTGTCGCGAGGCGAGCGCCGGCCGCTTGCGGATCTGCTGGGTGAGCTGATGGGGATGATCATGCTGCCGTACTTGGGTGCGGCGGCGGCGCGTCGCGAGCAGGCCCGCCGTGCGCCGGCCGTGAGCCGCAATGGTCACGTCACCAGCGCCAGGGTGGCGCCGGCGGTCATCGATCCGCTTGAAGGCGTCGCGATGCGTTTGACTTATCGCACGGTCCGCGTCCTCGAGGGTGTCGCGGGGTACCCGGGGGCCAGCAACCGTCAGATCTCAGAGCAAGCGGGGATCACCGACGCGGGGCAGGTCTCAAAGCTTCTGCGGCGTCTGGAGCGTGTCGGGCTGCTGGCCAACACCGGCCCGGGGCATGTCAAGGGCGAGCCCAACGCGTGGCAGCTCACCGCGAAGGGCGAGCAGGTCGCACGGAGCATCCGCATCTACCAATCGAACGCGCACCCGGCCGGCACGGGTCGCTGAACCAGGGAGGGACGGGTTACATGATCGCTCGTAAGCTGACTTTGAGAGTCCCGGCTTGGCTGTGCGCGCCGGTCGTGGCGCTGGCGTTGTGGAGCGCGCCGGCGTCGGCGGCGACGTACGTACCGGCCGGCTCGTTCGGCTCCGCGTCAAGCTGCCCGAACGAACTGTTTCGCACGGGCTTCTCGGCCGCGCTGCCGGACTGCCGCGCCTACGAGCTGGTCTCGCCGCAGGGTGGCGAACCCAAGGTCTACGAAGCAGAGGAATCGACATATCAGGCTACCGTGGCGGCCGAAAACGGCGAAAGGCTGGCCTTCTACGCGAACGTCGCGTCCCCCGGCGCTCCGAGCGCGGGCCCGTACTTCATGTCGACGCGCACGCCGACGGGCTGGTCGACCGAAGATCTGGTTCCACCGCAATCGACCACCAGCGGTTTCCTCTGCTTCAACACGCCGCTGCCCGCCTACTCCCCCGATCTCACCAAGGCGATATTGGGCGACGGCGCGTTTCAGGCACCCAAAGAAGTAGGCGGCGGATCCGAGGAAGACGGTGACTCGGACTGCGGGCACGACGAACCGCGGCTCGTCCCCGGCGAGCCGCTGGGGCACGAGAACCTGTTCGTCCGCGGCGAACAGGGCGCCTCCTACGAACTGATCGACCCCAACCCGCTGGAAGGCGAACCGAACGGGGCGCTCTTCCAGACAGCGTCCTCGGATCTCAGCCACGTCGTCTTCGGCGAGGCGGCCAAGCTCACGCCGAACGCGCCGGCCGTCCGCGGCTATTCGGCGGGGCCGGCCGGCCGCGACTATTACGAGTGGGCCAGCGGCGGCGGCGTTCGCCTCGTGACGGTCCTGCCGGACGGCGAACCGGCGGCGAACGGCGCGCTGGTGGACGCCCGCGGGTGGGGACTCAACGGCCCGGGGGGCGATAACTCTCCGACTTTCGTGCATGCGCTCTCCACCGACGGAAAGCGGGTGTTCTTCGAAGCGGAAGGCAAGCTGTATGGGCGTGAGAACGCTGATGAGGAACAGAGCCGGTTCGGCCCGAAAGGCGAATGCGACGAACCGGAAAAGGCCTGTACCGTGCAGGTCGACGCGTCGCAGGCCTCCGGTCCGGGTGGCGGCGGCAGCTTCATGTGGGCGAGCGCCGACGGCTCGAAGGTGTTCTTCACCGACGGCGACTCCGCGGGGCTGACCGGAGACACCGTCTCGGGCAGCGGCCGGAATCTCTACGAATACGACCTGAACACCCGTAAGCTGACGGACCTCACCCCGGACGCCGAAGTGGGCGTGATCGGCGTCAGCGGCGTCAGCGAAAGCGGCGAATACGTGTACTTCGGCACCGAAGGCGTCCTGACGGGCCAGGAAGAGAACGGCTACGGCGCTAAGGCCGAAGCGGGCCAGGAGAACCTCTACCTCTACCACGAAGGCACGCTGAGGTTCATCGCCAACGTGGGCACGGAAATGTATAGCATTTGGGGCTACCGGGACTTCGGCAACGGAGCCAACGTACATCACGTCAGGGTCTCTCCAAACGGAGAGTTCATCGGCTTCGAGTCGGTGCGGAGCCTCACGGGCTATCCGGGTGGCTACGAACAGATCTTCCTCTACGACGCGGCTCAGAACAGGCTGAGCTGCGTCTCCTGCGATCCGAGCGGCGCGCCTCCCACCGAATCCTCGACACTCCCCGGGGCCGAGTTCACCGATCTCGGGCCGAACGACACGACCAGCAGCTATCTGCAGCGCAACGTGCTCGACGACGGGCGCGTCTTCTTCCAGACGTACGCCGGGCTGCTGCCCAACGACACCAACGAACGCGCGGACGTGTACGAGTACGAGGATGGCCGGCTGCACCTGATCTCCAACCCAGAGGGTGGCGGCGCCTACTTCTATGACGCCAGCGCCAGCGGCAACGACGTCTTCATCGTGACCGGCCAGAGGCTGGTCGGCTCGGACACGCAGGCAGCGGCCATCTTCGACGTGCGCGTGGACGGCGGCTTGCCCGAAGCGGGTTCGCTCACGGGGTGCAACGAAGAAGACTGCAAGGGCGCCGTCACGGCGCCCGCGCTGTTCGCGCCGCCGACCAGCGCGACGTTCTCCGGCGCCGGCAACCCGGCTCCGACTCCCGCGGTGACGCCAAAGGCGACACCGAAGTCAAAGCCCGCGAAGTGCAAGCGGGGTCATGTGAGACGGAGGGGTAAGTGCGTGAAGAAGGCCAAGGCGAAAGCGAAGAAGTCGGCGAAGGGGAGGAAGTAACAATGCTCAAGCGAATCGTTCCCACACTCTTGGCTGTCTTGTCTGTAGCGCTCCTCATGGGCGCACCCGCGTCCGCGAAGATCGTGCACCGGTTTGAAGCGAGCTTCAACGGCAGCGAAGCGCCCAGCGGACCGTTTTCGACTGTCACGAGTCTCGCTGTCGATGGGTCGGCCGGCGCGAGCCGCGGCAACGTGTACGTCGGCGAGGGCGCCTACAAAGGCACCTTTGCCGTGGAGAAGTTTCACGCGGACGGCAGCTACGCCGGTGTCCAGATCACTGGTGCGAAAACGCCACAGGGCTCGTTTCCTGTCGTCTCGGGAGTTATATCGGCGGTCATCTTCGGCGTCGCTGTGGATGGGTCGAGTGGCGCCAACCACGGAGATGTGTATGTCACCGATGCCGAACACGGTGTCGTGGACCGTTTCAACGACGAAGGCGAATTCATCTGCCAGATCACCGCGAAACTTCCGGTCTCCAGTGAAGAAAAGGAACACGAGTGTAACGGCGCCGCGGGCAGCGAAACGCCGCAGGGTTCGTTCACGCCGGCGGGTGTCGCGGTCGACTCCAGTGGCGATCTGTATGTCTCGGACTTGGCGCACGGTGTCGTCGACGAGTTTGGGCCCGAAGGGAAGTACATGCGCCAGATCCAAAGCTTGGAAGTTACTTTGCCGGTCGGGCTTGCGTTCGATTCCAGCGGCAACCTATACGTCGTGAACTACGGTTCCAGTGTCGTCGAGTTCAACGCGACAGGCGAATTCAAATTCGTCCGGGCGCTTGGCAGCGGCGATGGACCGGTCAGCGTGGCCGTTGACCCGGTCAGCGGTAACATCGATGTGGGCTCCGACGGATCGTCGCCGCAGGTCTTTGAGTTGGATTCGGCGGGCAATCAGATCGGTGCCTTTGGCGCTAGCCTCCTCCAAACAAGCGGGGGGGCGGACGGTCTCGCGGTCGGCCTGACCGGGAAGGTCTACATGGCCCCGTTCGCTTTCAACGCCCCCGAAAGCGTCGTCAACGTCCTCGGTCGGGACACGGTAGTGCCGACCGTTACGATGAACGCCGCCACAAAGGTGGCGCAGACGACTGCCGAACTGAACGGTCACGTCGATCCCGAAACCGAACGCGGCGGCGGTCCCGTCAGCGAATGCAAGTTCGAATATGTCACCGACAAGCAGTTCGAAGAACACTCGTCGGATCATTATGAAGGCGCCGAAGTGGTCGCGTGCACACAGAAAACACCGTATTTGAGCGCGACAAACGTCAGCGCGTCCGTCGCTGTGTTGCCGTCGACGACCTATCACTTCCGGTTGACGGCGAAGAGTTCCGAAGGGACGGAAGTGGGCGGCGATGAAACCTTCACGACGCTCGGCCCGCCCAGTGTCGCGCATGGGTTCCCCACGGCGAGCGCTGTCACCGCGACGGTCAGGGCGCTCGTCGATCCGTTTGGATATGACACGACCTGCCGGGTGCAGTACGTCGATGAAGCGGACTTCCTCGCCTCTGGGTACGCGAGCGCGACCACCGTGCCGTGCCCGGCCGATCTCGGCTCGGGATTCGCCAAGGAGACCGCGACTGTGGAACTCGATTCGCTGCATATCAGCACCACCTACCATTATCACTTCACCGTGACCAACGAAGGCGGGACGGCGACGGGCCCAGACGAGACGTTCACGACGTTCGGAATCAAATCGTTTGAAGTCAAAGCCCTCAACCAGGATGGTCAGCCGGCCACGCAGGCGGGTGGCCACCCGTATAAGCTGGTCGTCGGCTTCTTCCTCAACACGACCACCGACGCCCAGGGCCATATTCTCGCCACCGGCAACATCAAGGACGTCGAAACGGAGATGCCCGCCGGACTGGTCGGCCTGCCGACGGCCACGCCGAGGTGCACGAAATCGCAGTTCCTCTCATCCCAATGCCCTGGCAGCTCCCAGGTTGGCGTGATCGCGATCTACGAAGCGTATAACCCAGAAAGCTATGAGCACTCGGTCGATAGGGCTATGTACAACCTGGTGCCGCCGCCCGGCGTGCCGTTCGAAGTTGGCACGGTCGTAGATAACACCGCCGATATCTACATTCAGGCCAACCTTCGCACAGGCGGGGACTATGGGATCACCGCCTACGCCAACAACAACTCCGAGGCGGTGGGAGTCAGCGGAGTCAAAGCGGAACTGTGGGGCACACCGGCCGACCCAAGCCATGATGGTCAACGGGAATGTCCTGTCCTCGAAGGCAGCGGCGGCGGCTATGGGTACAAAACTGGCTGCGCCAGCGGCGCCCAGCCCGTGGCGTTCCTCACCGATCCTGCGATCTGTTCGGCGGCGGAGGCGGGCACCATGCGCGTCGACTCCTGGCAGGATCCCGGGGCGTTCCTGTCCGCGTCGTCGCCGCTGCCCGCGTTCACCGAATGCGATCGCCTGAACTTCAGCCCGTTCATCTCGGTGCTGCCGGATACGACCGCGTCGGATACTCCGAGCGGGGTGGCGGTGGGACTGCACGTGCTGCAGAGCGAAAGCCTGCAGCCCGGCGCGCTGGCGGCGCCGCCGCTGCGCGATGCGACCGTGACGCTGCCCGCCGGGGTGACCCTGAACCCAGCGGCGGCAAATGGTCTGCAGGCCTGCTCGCTCGAACAGATCGCGCTCGAACAGCACAGCGAACCGACCTGCCCCGACGCCTCGAAGGTGGGGCAGCTGGAAGTCGAAACGCCGCTGCTGCCCGAGAAGCTGACGGGCTTCGCCTATCTGGCCGAACAGGGCAATAATCCGTTCGGCTCGACGTTCGCGCTGTATCTCGAGGCGCAGGCCGACGGCGTGATAGTGAAGATCGCGGCGAAGGTGCTGGCGGACCCGGTGACGGGCCAGTTGACGACGATCATCGAAAACTCGCCGGATCTGCCGTACACCGATTTCAAGCTGCACTTCTTCGGCGGCCCGCGTGCGCCGCTGGCCTCCCCGAAGCTGTGCGGAACATATGAAACGAGCTCCACGATGACGCCGTGGTCGGCGCCGGAATCAGGGCCGCCGGTCAACCAGCTCACCACCTATCAGGTCACGAGCGGTCCGGAAGGCGTCCCGTGCGCCGCGCCGGGGTTCGCGCCCGGCTTCACGGGGGGCACGACGAGTAACCAGGCCGGCGGATTCACCCCGTTCACGTTCACGATGTCCCGTGGTGACGGTGAACAGAACCTCGCGACGATCTCGACGACTTTGCCGCCGGGTTTGATCGGCAAGCTCGCGGGCGTCCCGTTGTGCGGTGAACCGCAGGCGCGGGAAGGGACCTGTCCGGCGGCGAGCCAGATCGGCCACGTGACCGCGTCCGTGGGCGCCGGCAACTACCCGTTCCAGGTCCCGCAGCCCGGGAGGCCCGAGAACCCGGTGTTCCTGACCGGTCCGTACAAGGGCGCGTCGTTCGGGCTGACTGTCGACGTGCCCGCTGAAGCGGGGCCGTTCAACCTCGAGGAAAACGGCAAACCGGTGGTCGTCCGCGCGCAGGTGAGCATCGATCCGAGCACCGCACAGGTGAAGGTGGTGAGCGACCCGGTGCCGCAGATCCTGAAGGGCGTCCCGCTCGATCTGCGGGGGCTGAACGTGACGATCGACCGGCCGGAATTCATCATCAACCCGACGAGCTGCGAACCGATGCGGGTCAACGGGGTCGTGACGAGCGCGCAGGGCGCGAGCTCGGCGCTGACGGCGCCCTTCCAGGTCACCAACTGCGCGGCGCTCGCGTTCAAGCCGAAGCTCGCGGCCGAGGTGTCCGGCAAAACCTCGAGGGCCAACGGGGCGAGCCTCTCGGTGAAGCTGACCTACCCCACGGGCCCGTATGACGCGAACATCGCAAGGGTCAAGGTCGAGCTCCCCAAGCAACTCCCTTCACGGCTGCCGACGTTGCAGAAAGCGTGCACCTCCGCGCAGTTCGAAGCCAACCCCGCCGGGTGCCCGCCGGCGTCGATCATCGGGCATGTCAAGGCGATCACCCCGATCATCCCGGTCCCCCTGGAAGGCCCCGCGTACTTCGTCTCTCACGGCGGGGAAGCGTTCCCCAGCCTGATCATGGTGCTGCAGGGCTACGGCGTCAGGATCGACCTCGTCGGCTCAACCTTCATCGACAGAGTCACGGGCGTCACCAGCAGCACCTTCAAAACCGTTCCCGACGCACCGGTGGGCACCTTCGAAATCACACTACCCCAAGGCCCCTACTCCGCCCTAGCCGCACTCGGCAACCTCTGCACCGAGCAACTCACGATGCCGACCGAATTCCTCGCGCAGAACGGCACCCAGATCCACCAGACCACAAAGATCGCCGTCACGGGCTGCACCAAGCACAAGCAGAGGACGGGCAAACACATCAAGCACGGGCGCAAACCCAAGCACGCGAAGCACAGGCGCGGGAAGCGGTAGCGGCGCCGGCACGCCAAGTACCTTGCGGGGCACCCAGTGTAACCGACATCGACTGTCACTTACATTCGATGTCAGTTAGGCCGGGAGACGCGGCGCTCGTGCTCCAACCGCGCTGGGATGGGCGTATCGCGCGGGAGGGGCGGTGTAAGGGGCGGGCGGGCCCCCCTGGAGGCCCGCCTCGCTCCCATTTGCCCCCAGGGCAGCTCTGTGGCTTTTTAGAACTCCACGCGCTCGGGAACGGGCCCGGTGGGGGGCGGCTGCTTGAGCAGCCCCGGCTGGGCGGTTTCGGTCTTGCGCGAGAAGAACTGCTTGAAGTACGGGCGCGAGACGAGCATGATGATGGCGCCCAGGATCATCCCGCCGATGCCCATCCACAACGGCAGCGTGATGCCGAGGATCGGCTTGGATTCGACGTTGGCCGTGTGTGAGTAGTAGACCGCCGCCTTGACGCCGATGCCGAACAGCATCAGGCCGCCCAGGAGCGGGCCGATACCGAGCAGCAACAGGTTGCGCGTGCTTTCTTTCAGCTCGCGACGGAAGTACCAGGCGCAGGCCACGCCGGTGAAGCCGTAGTAGAAGCAGATCGGGAAGCCGATTGCGGTGAGCGAGTCGGAGAGCACGCTTGCGGAGAGCAGCAGCAGGGCGATCGTGACCATGATCGCCAGGGCGCCGAAGCCGAGCGTCGAGACGGTCGGGGTGAGGTAGCGTTTGTGGACCCGGGCGAGGAGGTTGGTGACCGCTTTCCAGTGCGCCATCGACAGCGTGGTGCGGGCGGTCGGCAGGATCGTCGTCTGCGTCGAGGCCGACGCCGAGGTGAGCACCGCGACGATCAACAGCTTGTTCAGGGGTTCCCCGAACACGCCCGCTCCGAGCGCCTTGAGGATGTCTTCCTGGTTGGCTTCGTTGGAGAGGAAGCCGACCCCGTGGAAGGACTGGGCGGCGGCGGAGACGACGACGTAGATCAGCACGAGCAGGATCGTGGACATGACCGCGGCCTTGCCCGGGCCCTCGGCGGGGTCCTCGGACTCCTCGTTGACCGCCACCCCGGAGTCCCAGCCCCAGTAGATGAAGACCGCGAGCAGCAGCGCGACGACGAGGTCGCCGAAGCTCATCGCGAACGGGTTGATCCAATCGAGCGAGGGCTTGATCGAGCCGGCCGGCGGGTGGCTGCCATAGACCTTGACGAACGTGACCACCGCGAACGCCCCGAGGATCAGGACCTCGGCGCTGAGCAGGACCTGCTGGATGCGCGCCGAGAGCTCGATGCCGCGGTAGCAGATCCAGGTCATGATCGCGATCCACAGGACCGCGGCGACGATGATCGCCGCTTTGGATTCGCCGAGTTCGGTGAAGCCGAAGAGCTGGAAGGTGTAGATCGCCGCGATGTCCGCCAGCGAGGCCATCACGATCACGTCCGAGAGGAAGATCGCCCAGCCGTTCAGCCAGCCCGTGGAGGGCCCGAACGTGCGCGTGGTCCACGCGAACGTGGTGCCGGCGTCGGGGTCGGCGCGGTTGAAGTATTTGTAGGCCGAGGCGACCAGCAGCATCGGGATGAACGCCACGAGCATCACCGCGGGCGCATGCACGCCGACGCCTTTGACCACAACGATGAACCCCAGGGTCGCCGCCAGCGAGTAGGCGGGCGCGGTGGAGGCGACGCCGATGACGATGTTGGAGAGGTAGCCGATCGCGTTTTTCTTGAGGCCCTTGTCCATCACGCCCGATGGCTCTGGGACTCCGGGTACTGCTGCGCCGATGGTTGCCATGCTCTTCTCCTCCAACTCCGGGGGTGTCCGCTGCACCCAAAGAACCGGTCGTGGCAAACGCTACGACCACCCGGGGGGGGGACACAAGGTGCGCAATTCCCAAAGATTGGCGACGGTTTTATACATGTCGTACAATGGGGCTAATCCCTCTTGAACTTGTGGCGCATTGATACATGCCTTCCAGCGGAGTACGGTTGTCCTGAGTGTCTATCCATACGGCACTGGGTTGATAGCGAGGAGACGACAAGATGGCCACCCACCTGAGCGATTCGATTGCGGCCGCGAGGTCCGTGAGAACGGCGGACCCGGCGCCGATCCCGCAGGCCACGGGTGTCCCCGTCGCAGCGGCCGGCGATGGTGTGGGGGCGGCGAGGACGATGGGTGTGGGAGCGGGGGGCGGCGACCTCCAGGAGCTGGCGCGGCGCCACCTGTGGATGCACTTCACGCGGATGGGCGCCTACGCGGACCACGAGATCCCGGTGATCGTGCGGGGCGAGGGGTGCTACGTGTACGACGAGCACGGCAGGCGCTATCTGGACGGCCTGTCGGCGCTGTTCTGCGTGAACATCGGCCACGGCCGCGCGGAGCTGGGCGAGGCGGCGGCGCGCCAGTCCCAGGAACTTGGGTTCTACACCAACTGGAGCTACGCGCACCCGCGGGCGATCGAGCTGGCGGCGCGGATCGCGGGGCTGGCGCCGGGGAACCTCAACCGGGTGTTCTTCACCTCGGGGGGCTCGGAGGCGGTGGAGAGCGCGTGGAAGCTGGCGAAGTCCTACCACGCGGCGCGGGGGGAGCGGGGGCGCTTCAAGCTGATCGCGCGCAACCTGGCCTACCACGGGACGTCGATGGGGGCGCTGACGGCGACGGGGCTGCCCCCGCTGCGGGCGCCGTTCGAGCCGCTGACGCCGGGGGGCCACCACGTGCCGAACACGAACTCCTACCGCTGGAAAGAGGACCGGGATCCTCTGTGGGCGGCGGAGGCGATCGAGGAGGCGATCGAGTTCGAGGGTCCGGAGACGGTGGCGGCGGTGATCCTGGAGCCGGTGCAGAACAGCGGGGGGTGCTTCGTCCCCCAGGAGGGCTACTTCCAGCGGGTGCGGGAGATCTGCGACCGCCACGGGGTGCTGCTGATCTCCGACGAGGTGATCTGCTCGTGGGGTCGCCTGGGCCACTGGTTCGGATGCGAGCGCTACGGCTACCAGCCGGACATGATCACGACGGCGAAGGGGATCACCTCGGCGTACGCGCCGATGGGGGCGCTGATCGCGGGGGACCACATCGCGGAGCCGTTCCTGCACGGGCAGGCGATCTTCAACCACGGGTTCACATTCGCGGGGCACCCGGTGTCGAGCGCGGTGGCGCTGGCGAACATCGAGATCATCGAGCGGGAGGGCCTGTGCGAGCACGTGCGCGCCAATGAGCCGGCGCTGCGGGGGATGCTGGAGGGCCTGCGGGACCTGGAGATCGTGGGGGATGTGCGCGGGGCGGGCTACTTCCAGGCGATCGAGCTGGTGAAGGACAAACGCACGAAGGCGACGTTCAGCGCGCAGGAGTCGGAGGAGCTCCTGCGGGGCTTCCTCTCGGGGGAGCTGTACCGGCGGGGGTTGATCTGCCGCACGGACGACCGGGGGGAGCCGGTGGTCCAGCTCTCCCCGCCACTGATCGCGGGCCCGGAGCAGTTCGCGGAGATCGAGGCGATCCTGCGCCCCGTGCTGAGCGAGGCGTGGGAGCGGGTCGCG
>DATMPY010000024.1:0-3731 GCA_035566955.1 Solirubrobacteraceae bacterium
TGCCGCGCGTGCACCAGCGATTCCAGGAAGGCCCGGCGCATGAGCCCGGCCGCCCGCATCGCGTTGGAGAGGCGCGAGCCGTTGACCATCTCCATCATCTGCTTGAAGCCCGAGCCGAGCTCGCCGACGACGTAGGCGACCGCGCCCGCGTAGGTCACTTCGCCGGTGGCCATGGAGCGCGAGCCGAGCTTGTCCTTCAGGCGATTGATGGTCCACGCGTTCTTGCTGCCATCGGGCAGGTGCTTGGGCACCAGGAACATCGCGAGACCGCGCGTGCCCTCGGGCGCGCCCTCCGGCCGCGCGAGCGTCAGCGCCATGTCCGCGTTGGCCACCGAGGTGAACCACTTGTCGCCCCAGAGCCGCCACTGCCCGTCGGGCCCGCGCCGGGCCACCGTGGTTGAGGCGCCCACGTCGGAGCCGCCGGTGCGCTCGGTCATCCACTGCGTGCCCTGCCAGAGATGCTCCGGATCGGTGGTGGTGAGATGCGGCAGGTAGCGGGCCCGGAGCTCCTCGCTGCCGAACGCGTGGAGCACCCGCGCGCACGAGTCGGTCATGTTCACCGGGCAGAGCAGGCCGAACTCGCTCTGCGCGAAGAGGTAGGAGAGCGCGTACTTCACCACCTGCGGGACGGGCTCGGGGAAGCCGAGCACGCCCGGACGATGCGCCATCGCGGCCAGGCCGAAGCGGCCGAAGGCGATGGCCTCCATGCGCCGGTAGGCGGGGTGCTTCACCACCTCGTCGACCCGACGGCCCTGGGCGTCGAACGCGCGCAGCACCGGCGGGTTGCGGTCCGCCTCAGCCGCCAGCGCGTCCAGCTCGTCACCGGCCACCGCCCCCAGCGCCTCGAGGTGTGGGCGCGCGTGAGCGAACACCTCCGGCCCCATCACCTGCTCGCAGAGCAGCGGGAAGCTCGGGTCCTCCAGGAAGAAGTTGAGCCCCCGCGTGGTCGGCATCGCGTCCTGCGCGGGCGGTGGGGCGCTCCAACCGGGCGTCGTCATGGGCAAAAGTCTAGCAAGCGGCGCCCGCCCGCGGCCGGCATTTTTTCCCCGGCCCCCGTGCTAGCGTGAAATTGCATGCGCTTCACGAATCACCGCACGACGACCCTCTTCCTGGCTCTTCTTGTGATGCTGGCCGCGCTGCGGATCCTGTGGCAGCTCGGCGGGATGGATCCACGCCTCCATCCCAAGTCGCCGCAGAGCACGGCCGCCTTCGTCCGCTACATGGGCGGCGATTACCGCAGCGCGGCGGACGGCTATCGGTCCCATCTCCGGAGTCGGGTGGCCCTCTACCGGGAGCACGTCGATCCACTCTTCGCGGCGCTCGTCGAGGGCCGGACCGAGGACGCGCGGCGGCGTGCGGAGGAACAGCTCGCGCACGGTTACTCGGCCGACGCGCTCCTCACGCTCGCCGAGCTAGCGCTCGGCGACGGCCAGCCGCAGGCCGCCCTCGAGACGGCGCAGAAAGTTCTGCAGGTCGACCGCGACGACTACGACGCCCATCTGCTCAGCTCGGTCGCGCACGCCCATCTCCGGCAGTATCCGGCCGCGGTCGACGACATGGTCCATGCGCTGCGGCAGAACCGCGTCGAGCGTCGCGCCACGACGTTTCTGCTGATCCTGGGCGGCACGGGCGATCTCGGACGGCTTCCGTCGGACGGACGCCCCGAGTGCCTCCTCGCTCACTACCACCGGTACCTGCGGATTTACGACCGAAGCGAAGGCGACGTCGCAATCCGTCATGCGCGACGCGCGATCGCCGCGAACGACCAGCCCGACGCGGCCTGGGTGACGATCGGGCTCGTGGCTCGCAAGCAAGGCAAGGCGGCCGACGCGTTCACCGCGTTCCAGGAGGCGGCACGACTCAATCCTGCCAATCCGGAGGCTCTCCACCAGCTCGCCCTCGAATACTCGGACCGCGGAGACCTCGTCAACGAAGCGCGATCCTACCGCGCCGCCTTCGAAGCGGCGCCGGACGACGAGTACCACGCCCAGGGGCTCTTCCACATCACCCTGAAGCTCGGAGACTACCAGCAGGCGCTCGGCGCCCTCCGTACAGCGGTCGCCCGGCGGCCCGACAGCGCCCTCCTGTGGGGCAAGCTCGGCGAGATCGAGGACGAGCTCGGACTGTTCCCCGATTCCGTCGCCGCTCACACCCGGGCCGTCGATCTCGCCCCGAAGAATCCGAACCATCGCATCCGCCAGGGCTGGGCCCTCCTCAAGCTGGAGCGTGCGGACGCCGCGCTGGCCTCCTTCCGTGAAGCGGTCGCGCTCGATCCGTACGCCAGTGACGCCTACTGGGGGCTGGGCGCCGCCTACTCCGACCTGGAGCGCGGGATGGAAGCGCAGGCGGCGATCGAGCGATCGTTCGCGCTCCAGCCCCCCGACCGTCCCGATCGCGTCATGGCGCTGTGCTCCCTCTACAAACAGGCGCGCGATTTCCCGAAGACCCACGCGTGCCTACAAGGCGTGCTCAGAATGGACCCCAAGAATCAGTGGGCACTGCGCTGGATGCGCGACGTGACGGCCAACCTCCCCGGCGCGCAGGTTCAGCGATGAAGCTCATCGGCCTCGCCATCCTCTGCATGGCCGCGGTAATCGCGGAATGGATCTGCCGCACCCCCGGATCGGCGTCGCTGATCTTTCTCCCCTGGATCGGAATCGGCCTCACCAGCCTCAGCGTGGTGGCGGTCTTGGTGGATCTGAGCCGCCGGGCCCCCGCCGACGACCAGATCGCTGGAATACTGCGCGTCCTGGAGCGCGTCGACGTCGCGCTCATCCTGCTGTTCATCGGGCACGCCGTCTTCCTGGTCGCCAACGCGGTTTGGAGTGATCCCACCGTCGTGACCCGCTCCTCCGACGTGTTCGCGAAGGGCGGCGGACAGGTCGACGCGCGGCTGATGCCGTGGCTCGACCTGCGGGCCTGGCGCGATGGCCTGCCATCGTCCTCACGCATCCTGGCGTATCCCTGGGAGGCGGACACCTTGTGGGGCGGCCAGCCGGTGAAGGTCAGCTTCCGCGAAGGCCTCTTCAAGCAGCCGTGGGTGCTGCGGATCGCGCCGGACGAGGAGCGGCGCCTGCGCGCGATCCTCGAGGCGGTTCCCGGGGCGGGTCGGATCCGGCGCGAGCTCCTCGAGCTATACATCCGCGACGGCCGCATCAACGAGGCGCTCTTCGCCACCTACGACCACATGCGGATCTATCCCAACGACCTGGCCTTCGCCGACTACGTCGCGGGGGCGATCTTCAACGCCAATGTCCATCCCCTCGCGGTCCCTCTCTTGGAGCCTTTCCTCGCGAAGCGCCCGACCCTGGAGCTGCGCCGCAACCTCGGCTTCGCCTACTTCCGGGCCGGACGCAAAGAGGAAGGGGTCGCACTGATGAAGCAGGCGATCGCGATGCGTCCCGATGACGTCACCTCGTACTACTTCCTGGGCTACGCCTACTTCTACGCCGGCGACACCGCGAACGCGTTGCCGTGGTTCGAGCGGCTGCTGGAGCTCGAGCCCAACTACCCCGAGATCCAGGAGCGCGTCCGCACGATCCGCGCCGCCGCACCCGCCCGTTCGTCCTGAGCACCGCCCGTCGGACTACCGCAGCCCGGCGCTCTGTGGTAGGAGTGACGCCGTCGCTCAGCACGGACCATCACAGGAGGCGGACATGGCGCGCAAGCCCGCAGCGTCCCGGGCCGGGAAGACCCGCAGGCCGGAGCCCGACGCGATCGATCCGAAGCAC
>DATMPY010000025.1:0-12589 GCA_035566955.1 Solirubrobacteraceae bacterium
GCCTGCGTCGGGTCCGGTGGGGGTGCGGAGGAGCGGGAGTTTTGGGGGTTGGCGTCGGCGGGTGAGTTGGTGGATGGTGCGGGTGGGGGTGGCGTGTTGGGTTGCGTACACGAGGGTGTGGGTGGTGTGTTGGGTTTGTTGCAGGGGTGGCTTGGGGATGAGCGGCTCGCGGGCGCGCGGCTGGTGGTGGTGACGCGGGGTGCGGTTGCCGTGGAGGCGGGGGAGGCGCCGCGGGATCTCGTGGGCGGTGGGGTGTGGGGCCTGGTGCGCTCGGCGCAGGCAGAGCATCCGGGGCGGTTTGTGCTGGTTGACGTCGACGGTGAGGAAGCTTCGTGGGAGGCGTTGCTTGGGGCCTTGGCGTCGGGTGGGCGATCTGCGATCGACCAGCAGCTGGCGGTGCGCAAGGGAGAGCTGTTCGCTCCGCGGCTGGAGCGCGTGGGTGCGCGTGGTGAGCTGTTACTCCCGGGAGGCGATGCGGCGTGGCGGCTGGATGCCGGTGGGAGCGGCAGGCTCGAGGATTTGAGTGTGGTGTCGTGTCCGGCGGCGGGGGAGCCGCTGGGGGTTGGGCAGGTGCGCGTGGAGGTGCGCGCGGCGGGTTTGAATTTCCGCGATGTGCTTGTCGCACTGGGTGTGTATCCCGATGCCGTGACGATCGGCGGGGAGGGTGCGGGGGTGGTGCGGGAGGTCGGCCCGGGGGTTGAGGGGCTGGCCGTGGGGGATCGGGTGATGGGTCTGTTAGATGGGGCGTTCGGGTCGCTCGCCTTGGCTGACCAGCGGCTGCTTGTGCGCGTGCCGGAGGGGTGGTCGTTCGTGCGGGCGGCGGGCGTGCCGATCGTGTTCTTGACGGCGTACTACGCGCTGGTGGACCTGGGTGGGGTGCGGGCGGAGGAGCGGTTGTTGGTGCACGCGGCCGCGGGTGGCGTCGGGATGGCCGCGGTGCAGTTGGCGAGGCATCTGGGCATGGAGGTGTTCGGTACGGCGAGCCCGGGCAAGTGGGGTGTGCTCGAGGGCCTGGGGCTCGATGGTGGGCATCTGGCGTCGTCGCGGTCGCTGGGGTTCGAGGAGGTGTTTCTGCGGGCGACCGGTGGGCGGGGTGTCGACGTGGTGTTGAACTCGCTCACGGGCGAGTTCGTGGACGTGTCGCTCGGGTTGCTCGGCGCTGGCGGTCGGTTCTTGGAGATGGGCAAGACCGATGTGCGCGATCCCGCGGTGCTCGCTGCGGGGCGCCCGGGTGTGGTCTATCGCGCGTTCGATCTGATGGAGGCCGGGCCCGAGCGGATCCAGGAGATGCTGGTCGAGCTGTTGGGGCTGTTCGAGCGGGGTGCGCTCGAGCCCTTGCCGACCTCGGGGTGGGACGCGCCTCGTGCGGTGGAGGCGTTCAGGTTCATGAGCCAGGGGCGCCACGTCGGCAAGAACGTGTTGAGGATGCCAAGCTCGGCGATCGACCGCACGGGGACCGGCGGGCGGGGCACGGTCCTGGTCACGGGGGGCACCGGCGGGCTTGGTGGGCTGCTCGCCAGGCACCTGGTAGTCGAGCACGGTGTGCGCCACCTGCTGCTCGTCAGCCGCGGGGGCCCGCAGGCGCAGGGCGCGGGCGAGCTCGCGCAGGAGCTCGCCGACCTGGGCGCGGAGGCGGTGACAGCGACCTGCGACGTCGCCGACCGCGAGCAGCTGCGCGTGCTGTTGGAGGGCATCCCGGCGGATCGCCCGCTGCGGGCGGTGGTGCATGCGGCGGGTGTGCTCGACGACGGCGTGATCGAGACGCTCACCGGGGAGCGCCTGGATGGGGTGTTGGCGCCGAAGGTCGATGGTGCGTGGCACCTGCACGAGCTCACCGCGCACATGGACCTGGAGGCGTTCGTGCTGTTCTCCTCGGTCGCGGGGACGTTCGGTACCGCGGGGCAGGGCAACTATGCGAGCGCCAACGCGTTCCTGGATGCCTTGGCGGAGCTCCGGCAGGCGCAGGGCCTGCCCGCGGTGTCGATGGCGTGGGGCCCGTGGGAGCAGGCGGGCGGCATGGCCGATCGCCTGGCGAGCGCACAGGCGGCGCGGATCGCGCGCACTGGTGTGCAGGCGTTCTCCCCGAGTCGCGGCTTGGAGCTTTTCGACGTGGCGCTCACCGCGGGCCGCGCGCGGGTGCTGCCGGTGGCTTTGGACATGGCGCTGCTGCGCAGCCGGGCGCGCGCGGAAGAGCTGCCGACGCTGCTGCGGGGCTTGGTACGGGCGCCCGCGCGGCGCGCGGGAGCGGCGCGGGTGGGCGGCTCGTTGGCGCACCGGGTGGCCGGGACATCGGAGGCCGAGCGCGAGCGGGTGGTGCTGGAGTTCGTTCGCGGCCAGGTGGCGGCCGTCCTCGGACACGCCTCTGTGGAGGCGGTACCCCCCGGACGGCCATTCGGCGAGCTCGGGTTCGACTCGCTCGCGGGAGTCGAGCTGCGCAGCCGCCTGAGCGCCGAGTGCGGGCTGCGGCTGGCGGCGACCCTCACCTTCGACTACCCCACCCCCGCCGAGCTCAGTGGATTCCTCCTCGCGGAGCTCCTTGACGCCCCCACCTCCACACCCGCCGTGGTCAGGAGGGCCGGGGCCGTCGATGAGCCGGTCGCAATCATCGGGATGAGCTGCAGATATCCGGGTGGGGTGCGCTCCGCGGAGGATATGTGGGAGCTGGTTGCCTCTGGCAGGGATGCGATCTCCGGATTCCCCGCCGATCGCGGGTGGGACCTGGAGGGGCTGTACGACCCCGACCCCAACAGTCGCGGAAGCACCTATGCGCGGGCGGGCGGGTTCCTGTACGACGCCGCGGAGTTCGACGCCGGGTTCTTCGAGATCAACCACAAGGAGGCGCTCGCGATGGACCCCCAGCAGCGGCTGCTGCTGGAGGTTTCCTGGGAGGCCCTCGAAGCTGCGGGGGTCGACCCGCACTCGTTGCGAGGCAGCCAGACGGGGGTGTTCGCGGGGATCACCTCCTCGCAGTACGGCGGCGGTCGCGGGACGGGCTTCGAAGACCTGGAGGGCTACCGGCTGACCGGCCACATCGGCAGTGTGGCCTCGGGCCGGGTGGCCTACACGCTCGGCCTGGAGGGCCCGGCGGTGTCGGTCGATACGGCGTGCTCCTCGTCGCTGGTCGCGCTGCACCTGGCGTGCGGCGCGCTGCGCGGCGGTGAGTGCTCGCTCGCGCTCGCAGGCGGTGTGTCGGTGATGGCCACCCCCGAGCTGTTCGTCGAGTTCAGCCGCCAACGCGTGCTCTCCCCCGATGGGCGGTGCAAGGCCTTCGCCAACGCCGCGGACGGCACGGGTTGGGCCGAGGGCGTGGGCGTGCTCCTGCTCGAGCGGCTATCCGACGCGCGGCGCAACGGGCACCCCGTGCTGGCGCTGCTGCGCGGCAGCGCGGTCAACCAGGACGGCGCGAGCAACGGGCTGACCGCGCCGAACGGGCCCTCCCAGCAGCGCGTGATCCGCCAGGCGCTGGCGAGTGCCGGGCTCTCCCCCCACCAGGTGGACGCGGTCGAGGCGCACGGCACAGGTACAAGGCTCGGCGACCCGATCGAGGCCCAGGCGCTGCTGGCCACCTACGGGCAGGAACGCCCGGCGGATGCACCGCTGTGGTTGGGGTCGATCAAGTCGAACATCGGGCACACCGTGGCCGCGGCTGGGGTGGCGGGGGTGATCAAGATGGTGATGGCGCTCGAGCGCGAGCAGCTGCCGCGAACGCTGCACGTGGACGAGCCCACCAGCGAGGTCGACTGGGATGCGGGGGCGGTAGCGCTGCTGACCGAAGCGGTGCCCTGGCGGCCCGGCGCAAGACCGCGTCGCGCCGCGGTCTCCGCGTTCGGGATCAGCGGCACCAACGCGCACGTGATCCTGGAGGAGGCGCCGGCGGGCGAGCTCCTCACGCCAGCCGCGCGGGCGGCCGGCCGGGCTGGCGCGGTAGGGGAGCTCGGCCTCCCCGCGGAGGATGGCGACTCGCTCGATGGGGATCGTGCCGTGGTCGACGATCGCCCCTGCGCCGGCGGCAGCCTGCTCGGCGCGGGCGCGCTGCCCTGGATACTCTCGGGCAAGGACGAGCAGGCCCTGCGCGCCCAGGCCGGGGGATTGCGCGCGCACCTCCAAGACAGACCGCGGCTGGGCGTCGCGGACGTGGGCCTCTCGCTGGCCGGCCGCTCCGCCTTGGCGCACCGGGCGGCGGTGATCGGTCGTGGACGTGACGAATTGGTGGGTGGTCTTTGCGCGGTGGAGTCGGGGGAGCCCGCGGGGGGCGTGATCGCGGGCATGGCCTCGGTCGCGGGGAGCGGAACGGTGTTCCTGTTCGCCGGTCAGGGCTCCCAATGGGAGGGCATGGCGACTGAGCTGCTCGACTCCTCAGAGCTGTTCGCCGAGCGCCTGAGGGCCTGCGACGAGGCCCTCGGCGAGCACATCGAATGGTCGGTCGAGGACGTGCTGCGGGGAGCCCCGGGTGCTCCGGAGCTCGAACGGATCGATGTGGTGCAGCCGGTGCTGTTCGCGATCATGGTCTCGTTGGCGGCGTTGTGGCGTGCGTGCGGTGTGCACCCGGATGTGGTCGTTGGCCATTCGCAGGGCGAGCTGGCAGCCGCGCACGTGGCGGGTGGGCTCGGCCTCGAGGATGCGGCTCGGGTCCTGGCGCTGCGCAGTCGCGCGCTGACGCGCATGGTGGGCAAAGGTGGAATGGTCTCGGTCGCCCGCGGGGCGGCGGAGCTCGGTCCACTGCTCCAGCGGTTCGGCGATCGTCTCGCGCTTGCGGCCGTGAACGGGCCCTCCTCGGTGGTGGTCTCCGGCGATCCGGGCGCGCTCGCGGAGTTGCTGGAGGTATGCCGGGCCGAGGGTGTCAGGGCGCGCAGCATCCCGGTCGAGTTGCCGGGCCACTCGGCGGGGATCGAGATGATCCGCGAGGAGCTGCTGGAGGGATGCTCGGCGATCGCTCCACGCTCGGGCAGCGTGCCGTTCTGCTCGACCGTGACGGGTGGGTGGCTCGACACCGCGGAGCTGGACAGCGCGTACTGGTTTCGCAACCTGCGCCAGACCGTTCAATTCGAGCAGGCGATCCGGACCGTGCTCGAAGGGGGGTACCGCACGTTTATCGAGCTCAGTCCGCACCCGGTGCTGGCTGTGGGGATGACGGAAACTGCCGAGGACGTACTCGGCGACGCGGACGCCGCCGCGGTGGTGGGGTCGCTGCGCCGCCACGAAGGCGGCCCCGATCGCTTCTCGACGTCGCTGGCCGAGGCCTGGGTACACGGCGTGGAGGTCGACTGGGGCGCCCTCTTCGAGGGCTCGGGCGCCCGGAGGGTAGGTCTGCCCACCTACCCTTTTCAGCGCAGGCGCTACTGGCTGGCGTCCCACGAGCGAGCCGCGGACGCGGCGGTTGCCGGCCAATCCTCGGTGGAGCATCCGCTGCTCGGCGCGGCGCTGGAGTTGGCGGGGGCGGAGGGCGCTGTCTTCACGGGCAGGCTCGCGACCGAGAGCCGCCCCTGGCTCGAGGACCACGTCCTCATGGACACCGCGCTCTTCCCCGGCACCGGCTTCCTCGAGCTTGCGCTTGCGGCCGCGGGGAAGCTTGGCCTGGAGCGCCTCGAGGAGCTCACCCTGCAGGCGCCACTCGTGCTCGCGCAGCGGGGCGCCGTCCAGCTTCAGCTGACGCTCTCCGAGCCGGACGAGCAGGGGCGACGGCGCCTCGAGATCTACTCGCGTTGCGAGGATCCCTCTGGCGATGGCCTCGACGGGCGGGAGTGGACACTCCACGCCACCGGGGCCCTGGGCCCAGCGGCGACGCCGCCGGACCCCGAGCTCGAGCGCTTCGCCACCGCGCCATGGCCGCCCACGGGCGCCGAGCCGCTAGGCACGGAGCTCCTCTACGACCGCCTCGCCGAGGCGGGCTACTGCTATGGCCCCGCCTTCCAGGGGCTCAGAGCGGCCTGGCGCCGCGGTGAGGAGCTCTTCGGTGAGGTCGGCCTGGGGCAGGACGAGGCTTCCGAAGCGGCGGCCTTCCATTTGCACCCGGCGCTGCTCGACGCGGCGCTCCACCCGCTGCTGACAAGGGTCTGCGAAGGGGACGGCGCAGACGCGCTCGCGGTCCCCTTCTCCTTCACGGGCGTGCGCCTGTACGGCCAGGGCGCGACCTCGCTGCGGGTGCGCCTGGATACGCGGGCCGACGACGTGAGCCTCGCGGCGCTCGACCCCGCGGGCGCGGCGGTCGTGGCGATCGACTCGCTCGCCACGCGCCCGCTCGACGCGAGCACCCTGAGGGCCGCGGGAAGCGCCGGCCACGATGCCCTATTCACCGTTCAGTGGACCACGCTGCCAACGGCATCTCGCAACGGCACATCGCTGCGTCCGACCGTCCTGGGGCCCTGCACGGGCCTGCAGGCGCCGTGGGCGGACGCACCAAGCTTTGCGGACGTGCCGGCGCTCGTGGAAGCGATCGAGGATGGCGCGCTCGTCCCGGAGCTGGTGCTCACGGAGCTGCGGGGGGAGGACGCTCGGGGTGATCTCGCGGGTGCGGTGCACACGCGGGCGGCCCAGGCTCTCGCGCTGCTCAAGGCATGGCTGGCGGCCGAGAGCCTCTCCGGCTCGCAGCTCGTCCTCTTGACGCACGGTGCGGTTGCCTTCGGGGATGAGTCCCCCGACCTGGTGACGGCGGGTCTGTGGGGGCTCGTTCGCAGCGCTCAGTCCGAGCACCCTGACCGCTTCCGCCTGCTCGACGTGGATGACTCGGAGGCCTCGCTGCCGTCACTCGCGGCCGCGCTTGGGAGTGAAGCGACCCAGCTCGCCCTGCGCGAGGGTGCCCTCTATGCGCCGCGGCTTGCGCGAGCAGGGGCGCAGGGGCCGAGCGGCGCACCGTCCTTCGACCCGCGGGGCACCGTCCTCATAACGGGTGGCACGGGCGGCCTGGGTGGCCTGGTGGCAAGGCACCTGGCGGAGGCGCACGGCGTGGGCCACCTGCTGCTGACAAGCCGCCGGGGGCCGCAGGCCGAAGGCGCGGCGGAGCTGCGGGCGGAGCTCGAAGCGCTTGGCGCCCAGGTCAGGATCGACGCGTGTGACGTGACCGACCGCGAGCAGCTGCGGGGGCTGCTCGACTCGGTCCCCGCCGAGCATCCGCTCGCGGCTGTGGTGCACGCCGCCGGGGTGCTCGACGACGGCGTGATCGCCGCGCAGACGGCCGGGCGCCTGCGGGCTGTGATGGCCCCCAAGGTGGACGCCGCGCTGCACCTGCACGAGCTCACCGAGCACCTCGACCTCGAGGCATTCGTGCTCTTCTCCTCGGTGGCGGCCACGATCGGCAGCCCGGGCCAGGGCAACTATGCAGCGGCGAACGCCTTCCTGGATGCGCTGGCGGCCCACCGCCGGGCGCTGGGCCTGCCGGGAACCTCGATGGCGTGGGGCCTGTGGGAGCAGGCGAGCGCGATGACCGCGGGCCTGAGCGAGGCCGACGTCACGCGGATGGGCCGCCTGGGTCTGGGCACGCTCCCCACGGAGCTCGGCCTGGGGCTGTTCGACGCCGCCCTGGGTGCGGGTGCGGCGCTCATGCTGGGGGTCCCCCTGAAGCTCGCGGCGTTGCGTGCTCAGGCCAGGAGCGGAGCCCTGCCGGCGCTGTTCGCCGGCCTGGTGCGCCTGCCCGGCGCTCGCCCGGGCGAGCAGCGCGTCTCGCTGGCGCGTCTGCTGCAGACCATGCCCGAGGCCGAGCACGAGGGGGCCGTCCGGGGAGTCGTCACAGCCCAGCTCGCCGCCGTGCTGGGGCACGACGCCTCCGCGGCGCTCGACGGACAGCTCACGTTCAAGCAGCTGGGTCTCGATTCGCTGGCCGCGCTGGAGCTGCGCAACCGGTTGACCCACGCGAGCGGGCTCAGCCTGCCGGCAACACTGGTCTTCGACCATCCCAGCGTCACTGAGCTGACCCAGTGCCTGCTCTCGAAATTGCGACAGCCGACCGCACCGGCTGCCGCGCTTCCCCAGCTGGTGAGCGCACCCGAGGCGCGGTTTGACCCATTCCCGTTGAACGACATTCAACGCGCCTATCTGGTCGGCCGCAGCGGAGCCTTCCCGCTGGGCCGTGTCTCGACGCATTTCTATTGCGAGGCCGAGCTCCCGCAGCTCGACAGCGAGCGTCTGAGTACCGCGATCGACCGGCTGATCGGTCGTCACGACATGCTGCGCGCGGTGTTCCCCGCGGACGGCCGCCAGCGGATTCTGGAGACGGTGGCGCCCTATGTCGTGAGCGTGAGCGATCTGTCGAGCGCATCCGCGGATGCGGTGTCCCGTCACGTGGCCGCGGTGCGCGAGCAGCTTTCACACGAGGTCCGCCCCGCGGATCGCTGGCCGTTGTTCGAGCTGCGGGTCACGCGCCTGCCCGCGGGCGTCGCCCTGTTGCACGTCAGCCTCGACATGCTGGTGATGGATCTCTCCAGCATGCAGCTCCTGGTGGCTGAGCTGACGCGGCTCTATCGGGAGCCGGATGCGGAGCTGGAGCCCGTGGGGGTGACGTTTCGGGACTATCTCCTCGCGGAGCGGCGGGTCGCGGAAAGTGAGCTCTTCGAGCGGTCGAAGGCCTACTGGATGGAGCGGCTGCCGGCGTTGCCGCGGGCTCCCGAGCTGCCCCTGGCGCGGTCGCCGGCGGCGCTCGAGCGCCAGGTTCACGTGCGCCGCGAACACCGCCTCGACGCCGAGCGCTGGGCGCGGATCAAGGCCCGTGCGGCGGCGGTGGGCGTGACGCCTGCGATCGCGGTGATGAGCGCGTTCGCCCAGGTGCTGGCGTACTGGAGCAAGAGCTGTCACTTCATCCTCAACGTGACGACCAGCAACCGCCTGCCGCTGGATCCCCGTGTCGAGGGGATCGTCGGCGACTTCACGACACTGGAGATCCTCGAGGTCGACCTGCGCGAGGCGCAGGGGCTGGGCCAGCTCGCGACCGCGCTCCAGGACCGTCTGTGGCAGGACCTCGAGCATTGTCACTTCAGCGGGATCCAGGTGATCGGCGAGCTCGCGCGCATCCGCGACGAGGGAATGGTGGTGGCCCCGATCGTCTTCACCAGCGGTCTTGGCGTCGACGGCGAGGTGATGGACAGCGTGACCTACGGGGTGACGCAGACGCCGCAGGTGCTGCTCGATCACGTCGTCTTCGAGGCCGCCGGGTCGCTGCTCCTGAGCTGGGACAGCGTGGACGACGTGTTTCCGGCGGGGATGCTGGATGAGATGTTCGGCGCATACTGCCGTTACCTGGAGGCGATCGCCGAGCAGGACGGGCTCTGGGATGGCGCCACCGATTACGATTGGCTGCCCGCGCACCAGCGCTCGATCCGTGCGCAGATCAGGGCGGAGAGCGCGCTGCCAGGGCACAGCGCCGCCGAGGGCGGCGTCGCGGCGCACAGTGCCTTGGAGGGCAACGCCGCGGTGCACAGTGCCGCGGTGCACAGTGCCGCGGAGGGCAGCGCCGCCGAGGGCGGCCTGCTGCACAGCGGCTTTCTCGCTCAGGCCGCCCTGCGTCCCGGGCAACCGGCGCTGATCTCCGCGACCGGCCAGATGACCTACGCGGAGCTCGCGGCGCGGGCCGCCGGCCTCGCCCGGAGATTGCGCGCCTGCGGGGTCCAGCCGCGCAGCCTCGTCGGGGTCAGCGTGGCGAAGGGGTGCGAGCAGGTGGTCGCGGTGCTCGGCGTCCTGCTGGCGGGTGGCGCATACCTGCCGGTCGATCCCGAGCTTCCCGACCGGCGCCGCCACCACCTGGTCGAGCACGCCGGGGCGGCCGTGGTCGTCACGGAGGTCGTGGGATCGCTCGGGTGGCCGGATGGGATTCTCCAAATCGCGGTGGACGACGGTGAGGAGGTCGTTCGTGACAGTGCCCTCGAGCAGGTCCAGGCGGCGAGCGATCTCGCCTACGTGCTGTACACCTCCGGCTCCACGGGCGCTCCGAAGGGGGTGGCGATCACCCACCGCGCGGCGTGGAACACGATCCAGGACATCAACGACCGCTTCGGGGTGGGACCAGCCGACCGCGTGTTGGCGCTCTCCTCGTTGAGCTTCGACCTCTCGGTCTACGACCTGTTCGGCGTGCTTGCGGCTGGGGGCAGCGTGGTGCTGCCCCGCGCCGGCGCGACCCGCGATCCCCGGCACTGGCTCGAACTGTGCGAGACGCACGGTGTGACCGTGTGGAACTCCGTCCCGGCGCTGATGGAGATGGCCGTGCAACAGGCCAATGCGGGTCCCCCGCTGCCCGCGCCGATGCGGCTGGTGCTCCTGAGTGGGGATTGGATCCCGGTCTCCCTGCCCGACCGGATTCGCGCTCTGCTACCGGAGGCGCAGGTGGTGAGTCTCGGGGGCGCCACCGAGGCTGCGATCTGGTCGATCTTCCACCCGGTGGGCGAGGTGGATCCAGGGTGGGACAGCATCCCCTACGGGAAGCCCCTGCGCAATCAATTCTGGGAAGTTCTCAACGACCGGATGGAGCCGTGCCCGGTGCACGTGCCCGGTCACCTCCATATCGGGGGCGCCGGCCTGGCGGAGTGCTACTGGCAGGACCGGGAGAAGACCGCTGCGAGCTTCATCCGGCATCCGCGCAGCGGTGAGCGCCTGTATCGAACCGGCGACCTGGGGCGGTACCTCCCGGATGGGAATATCGAGTTCCTCGGGCGCGAGGATTCACAGGTCAAGATCGGCGGATACCGCATCGAGCTCGGGGAGATCGAAGCGCACCTCAACGCCCACCCGCGTGTGGAAGCCGCGGCGGTGGCTGCCGTGGGGGAGACACGTGGCCATCAGCGCCTCGCGGCCTACGTGGTCCCACGGCAGGAGCAGGTCCAGGCCGGTGACGGAGCGCAGCTGGCGCCCGTGGCCGGAGGCGGTAATTCCCAAGACAAGCATGCTGGTCTCGGGCTGAGCGTCGAGGTGGACATGGGCGCGGTGATCGTCGATCCCACGGAGCGGCTCGAGTTCAAGCTGCGTCGCCACGGGTTGCGCGCCGATGCGGGGCCGCCCGCGGCGGAGCTGCCGATCGCCCGCGGCGAGCAGGAGCGCCAAGCGCTTCACGTCCACCGCAAAAGTCACCGTAATTTCGAGCCGGAGCCGGTCCCGCTCGCTGCGCTGGCCCGGCTGCTGGAGGCCCTTGGGTCCGTGGAAGCGGGCGGTCTTCCAAAGTATCGGTACGGGTCGGCCGGAGGGTTGTATCCGGTACAGACCTACGTGGCGATTCGACCGGACAGGGTCGACGGATTGGCGCCGGGAACGTACTACTACGATCCCCGGGCACACGCGCTCAGGGCGATCTCGCCAAGCTCGTCCTTGGCCACCGACGCCCATGCCCGTGCGAACGAGAGCGTCGTGGCCGGCTCGGCGTTCACGATCGTGCTTGTCGCCGAGCTGGCGGCGATCGAGCCGCTGTACGGTGACTACGCAGAGCGGTTTTGCCTGATCGAGGCGGGCCTGATGGCGCATCTGCTGGAGACGGAGGCGGCCGGCTGCGGGATCGGACTGTGCCAGGTGGCGATCGGCGACGGTCCGATCGTCCGCGGGGACCTGGAGCTGGGCGATAGCCAGGTGGTGGTTCATGGCCTGGTCGGGGCGGTCTGCCACGCGCAGGCCACTGAAAATGGCAATCCGCGGACGGTGGGCCGTGCGACGTTGGTGGACGAGTTGCGAGGGTGGCTGGCGGAGAGGTTGCCGGATTACATGATCCCCGGGCAGTTCGTCGCGATCGCGGAGCTCCCGCTGACCGCCAACGGCAAGGTGGACAGGAACGCCCTGCGTCAGCTTGAGCAGCAGCCGCCCAACGGCGCCGCGGCTCGCGCGAGCGTGGGCGACAGCAGCGCCCGCGGCCGGGGGATCGAGCGGGGACCCGCCGACGCGGGGCAGACCGCGGGGACGCTGGGCCAGCGGTTGCAAGCGCTGCCGGGGGCGGAGCGGCCCCCAGTGGCGCTGGATGTCGTGCGCACCGCCGTGGCCACGATTCTCGGTCTCGAAGCTGCCCACGAGATCGAGCCGGACGTGGCGTTCAGGGAGCTTGGGTTTGACTCGCTGCAGGCGGTCGGGTTGCGCAACCTGCTGGAGGCGGCGACCGGGCTGGAGCTGGCGGCGACGATCATCTTCGACTATCCGACCGCGCGTCTGCTCGCCGGGCGGGTGATGGACGAGCTCGTGGGAGTTCCTACGCCTGCGGGCGGAGCGGCGGACGGAGGGCCTGGATTCACTGCGCGTCCCGCTCCTCTGAGTACGGCTGAGGGGGATCCGCTGGATGGTGAGTTGGCGGAGGCGACAGCCGACAATATCTTCGAGCTTGTCGATCGGGAGCTCGGTAGGGCGTAGTGGCGACGTGGCGCCGACATAGCGATGCGGGTAGGAGAGGGTAGCGGCGTGGACGGCGACGACCGGTATCTCGAGTACCTGAAGCGGGTGACGGCGGAGCTACGCGGCACGCGGCGACAGTTGCAGGAATACGAGGACGAGCGCAAGCAGCCGTTGGCGATTGTGGGGATGAGCTGTCGTTATCCGGGTGGTGTGTCGTCTGCGGGTGAGTTGTGGGAGCTGGTGGCTGGGGGTGTGGATGGGATTTCGTCGTTCCCGACGGATCGTGGTTGGGATTTGGATGCTCTGT
>DATMPY010000026.1:0-3772 GCA_035566955.1 Solirubrobacteraceae bacterium
GCCGCTACCGGCGCCGCCACCGCCCGTGCCACCCGTCCCCGCCGGGCCGGTCGGACCGGCCGGGCCGGTTGCACCGTTGGGTCCGGTCGCGCCTACGCCGCCGCTGCCCGTGCCGCCCGTCCCGTTGGTTCCGTTGGCCCCAGCTGGCCCTTCTGGGCCGGTCGGGCCGGTCGCTCCGGTCACGCCTTTGGCGCCGGCGCCTCCTTCGTGGCCGGCAGGACCTTCTTTGGCCGCGGGTCCTTCTTTCCCGCTTACGCCGTTGATCCCGTTGGCGCCGTTCTGCCCACGCGCCCCAGTGGTGTTCCATGACAGTTTCGTTTCGCCCTGCTTGCACCGCGGCTTCTTGGTCAGGATACGCGCCGTGCCGTCCTTCTTTACGCACGCATAAAGGGTGGACGCCGCAGCAGGGGGCACCATGGCGATGCCGGCAAGCAGCAGGACCACGGTCGCGGCGACAAGGTCACCGCGTCGGGTGACTGGGGCGGACATATAGATCGCTCCTCCAATCTTCTTCGTTTGCGGCTGGCTCTCCAGCTGGTCAATACAGAGCTCGCAAGCCTCTCAGCTGTACCGGACGGCCCCCCCATGCCGTTCTTCGTTCCGACTGCAGCCGGGTGATGCAGATGACAACGCGGTTCAGGGGCTGGGTTCTCGCTCAACGGCTCGTCGACGAGCCGTGTCGACGCGCGGACGGCTCGGGGCTACGCGCCCATGCCCCACTCGTCCGCGAGGTCCACCGCGAGGTCGCGGGCCACGAGGTAGCCGTGCGCCCGCGCGTCCGACTATCAGAACGAGCGCCCTTCCCCATGGCCGTGTCCCGCTAGAGCGCCGTCCTCGGCACAATCTACCGTCGGCCGCGTGGCTTCAGTTCGGGCGGCGTTCGGGAAGTCGCATTCACCCGGCGATGGAGAGGTACGAGCGTCGTGTGGGATACGCTCGATACGCACTCAGCGCTCGCGTCACCAGCAGCCTCAGCTAAGCCGCAGGCTTACCTTCGTCCCATTGGGTAGAGTCTTCTTGGCGGCAGGCTTCTGAGCGACAACCACGAGCTTATGCCGAGGCTTGACAGGCTTGGTGACCTTACCGAGCCCGCAGTGGGCACGACGCAGCAGCATCCTTGCTTGAGCAAGCGTCTTTCCCCTGAGCTTGGGCACAGCACACTTGGGCGCCGTCAGGATCTTGGGTTCGATCCGCGCGATCTTGCCGGCAAACGTCTCGACGACCCATAGAGTGCCGTGCGGCCCCGGCGTGATTGCAGTGGGGAAGCCTTCTTCCGTGGGTATCGGGTACTCGCTGAGCTTGCCGCTCGGCGTCATCCGCGCGATGTTGTTGGCTGAAAACTCACTGAACCAGAGATCGCCTTCCGGACCCACGGTGATGCCGCGTGGATTGCTCCTTTCGGGGATCGGGAATTCGCTGACCGCGCCGCTCGGCGTGATCCGCCCGATTTTGGCGCCTGTCCACCCCGTCCACCACAGATTGCCGTCTGGTCCTGCCGTGATTCCGTACGGTGGGGTTGCTACGGGGAACTCGCTGATCGTCCCGCTGGTGGTGATCCGCCCGATCTTCTGGCCGTGCTCCTCGGTGAACCAGAGGTTGCCGTCGGGACCAGCCGCGATCGAGAACGGCGAGCTTCTTTCTGTGGGGATCGAGAATTCGGTGATCGTCCCGGCGGTGCTGACCCGCCCGATCGTGTTGGCCGCCGGATCGGTAAACCAGAGGTTGCCGTCGGGACCAGCCGTGATCGCGAACGGGACGCTGTTCGATATGGATAGCGGGAACTCGGTGATCGTGCCATGCGTGGAGATGCGCCCGATCTTGTTGCTACCGCCCTCTGTGAACCAGAGATTACCGTCAGGACCCGCGGCGATGCCGCGCGGTTCACCGCTCGACGACGGGATCCCAAACTCCGTGATCTTGCCACGCGGGGTGATGCGCCCGATTCTGCTGTGACGCGTTTCAACGAACCAGAGGTTGCCGTCACGACCCAGCGCTATCGCGGACGGACGCCCGCTAACGTTGGAGATCGCGAACTCGGTGATCCCACGCGTGGGTGTCACTCGCAAGGGACCGAATGGGTTCGGCGGGAGCGCAGCACCTGCCACGGCGCCGACGCACTCGAGCGTCAGCGCCGCCGCCGACACGCAGACCGCGATCGCGCGCGTCGAACCGCTCCCGCGCACGCTTGTCAGCACGCGAGCAGCACACTTACGTACTTCGCGCGACATGCTCACTGCCTCGGCTCCAATCCTTCCCGGGGCGCGAACCGCGCCCCGATGATGGTCCTGACGGCGCTCACGATACCGGCCTCGCTCGCGGTCTGCGCCGGTTCGCGGTCGACGCCCCAAACCGCAACGTAGGTGGCAAGTGCTCGGCCCGCCGGGCCACGCGGGCCTGCTTGACCTCTCGGCCGACCGCCATCAGCACCAATGGCACATCAGCGCACCAGCGACCAGTATCGTATTGGCATGCGTGTGCCATCTCGCCTCGCTATCTGCCTCCTCGTCGCGGCGGCCTTGCTCGTGAGTGGCTGCGGGTCAGCAAAGAAGGCGAGCACGTCCAGCACCGCGAACGCGAACGTCGGCACGAGCGCCCCTGCGAATGTAAGCACCGTCCCGAAGGGCACAAGCACCAAGAAACCGCAGCACGCGAACAAGGCTGTCACACCGAGCACCGCAGAAGCCAAGCCTGAACAGAACCAAACGGCCGCTGCTGAAGAAATTCGGCGCCACCAGCGGCAGCGCAAAGCCAACGAACGCGCCGCGCGTACGCGAATCCTGGGAGCTGCCGAATATGATGTGCCGCTAAACCGTCGATATCCCAAGGAACTCCAAGGCAAATTCTTGCGCGCTTGCAAGGCTGCGAAGGGATCGAGCGCGAGCTGCGAATGTATCATTGCCAGGCAAGAGGCCAATCTCAAGGTCGAACTGGGCCAGTCGCTCGCTGAACTGCTGGCCCTCGAAATCGCATTTGAACGGGAGCACGCGTCCCTCGAAGACATAAGACGGCGCCGCGTACGCTCGCCGCGCCTCGTCCGACAGGTCGTCCGCCAATGCAGGTAAGCGGAGGCAAAACCAGGCGCGCGGGCAAACCGGGCGCTCGTGAGGTGTGGAGCTTTTGCCTCGAGCGAACGTGACGCTCGCGCGAAACTCCTAGACGACTGGGTCGCGCTCGGAACGGATGCACAGGCGACGGGAAGTTGTGTAACCACGCAAGCCGCGCTCGACGTCCCATTCGCCAGGGACCAAGGTCAGAGCGGTGCATCTCCCGTGTCGGGCAACCACGGGCTTGACGCCGGGGGCGCCGGAGCTCGCGGCGCTATTTGTGGTGGTGGCACCCGAGGTCCGCAAGAGCGCGGTCCGGACGGCTGCCTGGGCCGGTGGAGCTGACGTCGCGTGTTTGAGGAGTGCTCGGGGTGAGAACCGAGGCAGTCAGCTAGCCAATCGAAACGCCCGCCGCCGCGGGTTTGAGGCGACTTCGCCAGGACCGGCTCGACAACTCGTCGATCCGACCCTCTCTTCAAGCGCCGACGGTTGCTCGCCCAAGTCTCTGCAGGTGTCGCCCCACGCCAGGGTCGCCTACATCAAGACGCCGCTCCATCTGCTCACACACCATTCGGCCCCAGTTCATCCCGCGAGTCCGGTGAACTGGGGCCGCTGGCAACCCTTATGAGAGGATCCCCCTGGACGCCCCCGCAACGGGGAGGCGCCCAGGAAGAGGATCCCACGGCTTGGTCTGAGCTAGCGGCTATTTGGCAGCCACGGCCCAGCTT
>DATMPY010000027.1:0-11180 GCA_035566955.1 Solirubrobacteraceae bacterium
GCCATCGCACAACCGACGCACATGCGCTAAACATAGCGCCGATCGCCCTCGCGAGGTGCCGGTTCCAGCGCCGATCGCCGCACAGGGCGCCAGTGCTGCGCTCCGGGTCCTGCGGGAGGACCGCGTGGGCAACAGGTTCCAGCGCCGATCGCCGCACAGGGCGCCAGTGCTGCGCGCGGCCCGAAGGGCTGACACTCTGCCCGCGCATCCCGCCGCCTGGACGGACCCCCGCTCAGACCTCCTGGACGCTCACCGCGAACCTTGCCCGGTGGCGCTCACCCGGCGCCAGCACACGCAGGCCCACGCCGCTGCGCAGGGCGTTCGCGGGCGCCGTCATCGGCTCGAAGCAGATGAACTGACCGCCCCGCGGCGCGAACACCTGGGCGCAGTTGTAGCCCTCCAGGAAGTCCACCCCGATCCGGCGCTCGCCCGCGGAGACCGCGAAATGGGCCGACTCCGCCACCGAGTCGA
The DNA here is from genome assembly GCA_035566955.1 of Solirubrobacteraceae bacterium. Taxonomy (GTDB): domain Bacteria; phylum Actinomycetota; class Thermoleophilia; order Solirubrobacterales; family Solirubrobacteraceae; genus Palsa-744. The sequence continues at coordinate 472 of DATMPY010000027.1, forward strand.
AGCCGTCGTCGAACTCGTGCTCCGCCAGCTCGAAGTGGCGGTCCGGTTCCGTCTTCTCGGGGCCTAGGGGAATCTGCTTTCCATCGAGCGCCAGGTGGCGCATCCGCGGCAGCTCCACCGCCCAGCGCTCCCTTGGGACCCCCGGCAGGGATAGGTAGGGGTGAAAGCCGAACGCCACCGGCACCGCGTCCTCCCCGCACGCCTCCACCGTCACCCCCACCTCGAGCCGCCCCCCCGCCAGGCGCGCCTCGTAGTGGACGTCGTGGCGGAACGGGAACACCTCGAACAGCTCCCCCTCCGACGGGCCCCAGCGCAGCCGCGCCGCCAGCGACTGGCCGCCGTCAGTCGGCGCACCCGTCAGCTCCCACGCCAACCTGCCCCCGATCACCCCGTGGATCGGCAGGCCGTTGCCATCGAGCGCCAACCGCGTGGGATCGTGGGGGACCGTCACCGCTCGTCCCGCCACGCTGTACTCGAAGCCCCCCAACCGGTTGGCCCAGGGATACAGCAGCGGTATGCCCATCGTCTTGCCCCGCTGTGCGTATGCCGCCACACCCGCGTTCTGGGCGAGCAGCTCCTCGCCTTGGTGGCGCAGCGAGCAGCAGAGCATTCCCGCCCCCGGGAGGAACGTCGCCGCCAGCGGCGCCCCCTCATCGCACAGCCGCACCCCCGCGGGCTCATTGTCGGTCATCGGGGCACCCTTCTTCCCCACCGTCGGATCGGCCCAGTCACAAGCCGCACCCCCGCGGGCTCCGTGTCGGTCATCGGGACGCTCTCCTGATCATGCGAAACACCCCGCCCGCGCATTTTTTGGACGATCGGCCAAAGGCACCGGGGGCCCTATCAGTAAACATCATCGTCATGAACCGTTCCCTCCCCAACTCCACCTCCCGTACCCCGCGGCGGTTCCTGCTGCTGCCCGAGGAGTCCCACGATACCCCCGGCCGGGGATTGCGCATACGACGCTACCGCCTCGCCAGCGTCGCCCAGCGCACCGGCCCCGCGGGTTCGAGCGAGCTTCGCGGCAGCTGGGAGTCCTCCGCCGGCAAAGACGCCGAGTAGCGTCGCCCGCGAAGCCCCACCCGCGGCGCCCGGATAGGCTTGCGCGCGCCGATGGACGTTCCCCTCCTGCGCCTGCGCGACTCCGCCCGCGAGCCCACCTACGCCACGCCCGGGTCCAACGGCTTCGACCTCTGCACCGCCGAACCGGCGGAGATCGCCCCCGGCGAGATCGCCTTGGTGGGGACCGGGCTGGTCGTGGCCACCCCGCCCGGGTGGTGCCTGCTGATCTGCCTGCGCTCCTCCACCCCCCGCAAGTTCCGCGTCATCCAGCCCCACGCCGTGGGGATCATCGACGAGGATTACAGCGGCCCCGCCGACGAGCTCCGGCTGCAACTGCTCAACTTCACCGCCGAGCCCACCACCATCCCCGCGGGCAGCCGCATCGCCCAGGGGGTGTTCGTGCGCGCCGGCCGCGCCCATTGGTGCCCACACGAGCCCCCCCAGAACAGCCGCGGTGGCTTCGGCAGCACCGGTTGAGGTCCACCATGCCCTGCCATCTCCATCAGGGCCCCCCGAGGACAGCCGCGGGAGCTTCAGCACACCGACGTGGTTCGAGCTCACACCAGCAACCGGAGGAGTCCTAGCGCAGTCACTGGACCCGGTCAAGATCCCCCGGGAAGCGCCCACGTTCCCGTGACACCACGAGGTAACCGTGCCGCCGGTCATCCGCGGCATGGCCATTGATATCGAGCTACGAAGACCATACTAAAGGATAGATCCCGTTCATCCGAAGTATGTAAAAATTTATGCTGCTCAGCCCAGTGGCCAAGACTGGAACCCTAGTGGCTAAGGTTGAAACACAAGAAAAGCTCCACAAAGAAAAAAGCGGCCGTCCTTTGGAAGAATTACGGCGATGACCGACGTCTCCCGGGCCCTGCCCGACGACCTACCCATCCCCGTGGACGACGGGGCCGCCAATCACCTGCCTGGGCGGGAGGTGCCACGCGTGCCGCTGAGCTCCACCCTCGGCGATCAGCTTGATCTCGGCGCCGCCACCGACCGCCTCGCCGTTGTGTACGTGTACCCCAGAACGGGCGTACCCGGAGAGCCCCTGCCCCCCGGATGGGACGAGATCCCGGGGGCGCGGGGCTGCACCCCCCAGAGCTGCGCCTTCCGCGACCACGTGCTCGAGCTCGCCGCCTACGGGGCCTCCGTCCTCGGCCTCAGCGGCCAGCCCCACCACCAGCAGCGCGAGTTCGCCGGGCGCGAGCACATCCCCTTCCCCCTCCTCAGCGACCCCGATCTGCGGCTCGCCGAGATCCTCGGGCTGCCCACCTTCGAGGCCGCCGGCCGGCGCTTCTACCGTCGCCTCACCTTCGTCGCCCGCGAGCGCCGCATCGCCAAGGTCTTCTACCCCGTCTTTCCCCCCCACCGCAATCCATCAGAGGTCCTCGACTGGCTCGCCCAGGAGTCCGCCTGAGCTGACACGCGCCGCCCTTCGACGAGCTCTGCCCAGAGCGAGGGAGCCAAGGTCAGGAGCCTGTCTGCCCCCGCGCTCACCCGACCCAGCCTCCAGCCGAAGCACCCTCGGAGTGGGCCGCCGCCACTCGGTAGCAGAAATCGGCCTCCGCGTAACCGGCCCGCATGTGGCCTTTCGATATTCAGGTCCATCCCGTCTGCGCCGATACGTCAACGTGGCCCCGGGGAGAGCGACAGTGAGCACGCGCTCGACGCGCCGTCCGATGGTCCCTCCACCCCACGGGAGGCCCCGCGCCCCCGTGTTCTCGGTCACCAGACAGGAGCGCCCGACTAGCACCCCCGGACCCCCGCCCCCCGCGTCGCCGCGGGGCAGGAAGCCCCGCGCCCCCGCGCCTGGGGCCCACCTCACCCACGCGGACGATCCCAAATGAACACTCCTGGCGAGCACCCCCGCGGGCTGCCGCGCAGCGGCCTCGTGCGCTCCCTCCCCGCCCTCCTCACCGTGTGCGTCGCCCTGCTCACCCTCGCCGGCGCCCTCGCCGCCGACCGGCAGGCCCAGAGCAACGCCCGCGCGCGGCAGGCCAACCTCTTCGCCGACATCCGCGCCCAGGCCCTCGACACCATCGACTCCGAGGTGCGCCGCACCTCCGACCTCGCCGCCGGCGTCGGCGCCGACTGGCCCGCCCACGCCGCCATCTTCGCCGCCATCGCCCGCGACCTCGCGCGCGAACCCGGCATCAACGGCGTCGGGCTCCTCGAAGCCCTCCCCGCCGCCCGCCGCAAGCCCTTCGAACGGCGCCACGGCCCGATCGTGCTCGCCACCCCTGGCGGCGATTCGCACCCCGCGCCGCCCATGGCCCGGTACTACGTCGTCATCGCCAGCGCCCGCCGCAAACGCGCTCCGAGCCACATCGGGCTCGACGTCGGCGGGCAGCCCACCCGCCTGGCCACCCTGCTCGCCGCCGCCCGCACCGCGGCCCCCCGCGCCACCCCCCCCGTGCGCCTGATGAGCAGCGGCGTGCCCGGGACCGTCTTCTACGTCCCTATCTACCGGCCCTCCTTTCCCGGCCCTTCCTCCCACGCCCCCCAAACCCCCGCCCAGCGTCTCGCCCACCTGCTCGGGTTCGCCTCCGTCGGCTACAGCTACGAGCTCCTCGGCCCCGCCCTGCGCCGCGCCATCCCCGCGGGTACCGCCTTCTCGCTCGCCGACGGCCACCTGCCCCTGCTCGCCCAGGGCACCCCCCACCACCCCCTCCGCTCCCCCATCGCCGTCGCCGGGCGCTCCTGGACGCTCGCCGTCGGCGAGCCCGCCCCCGACCTCTCCCTGCCCATCACCATCCTCCTCGTCGGCGCCCTCCTCACCCTGCTCGTCGCCACCCTCGGCGTCCAGGCCCGCCGCCGCGAGCGCTACGCCCAGGCCCTCGTCGCCCGCCGACTCGCCGAGCGCGAGCACGCCGAGCAGGCCCTCGCCAGAGCCGAGGAGCGCCTGCGCACCGCCTTCGCCGAGGCCCCCATCGGCATGGCCGTCCTCTCACCCGAGGGCCGCTTCCTGCAGGTCAACCGCGCCCTCGCCCGCATCACCGGACACAGCGAGGAGCAACTCCTCGCCCTCCCCCGCGCCCACGAGCTCACCCATCCCGAGGACCGCCGCCCCGACGAGCGCGCCGGCGCCGCCATGCGCGCCGGCGAGATCCGCGTCTACGACGTCGAGAAGCGCTACCTCCACGCCGCCGGGCACACCGTCTGGGTCGCCGTCCACACCACCCTGATCCGCGACCCCCACCACCAGCCCGCCTACTTCCTCTCCCAGGTCGAGGACATCACCGACCGCCGCCGCTACGAGGCCGAGCTCCAGCACATGGCCGACCACGACCCCCTCACCGGCCTCCTCAACCGCCGCGCCTACGAGCGCCGTCTGGAGGAGCACCTCGCCCGCGGCGAGCGCTACGGACACGCCGGCGCCGTCCTCGTGCTCGACCTCGACGACTTCAAGCAGGTCAACGACACCCTCGGCCACAGCGCCGGCGACCAGCTGATCGTCCGCGTCGCCAGCGCCCTCGCCACCCGCCTGCGCGAGAGCGACACCCTCGCCCGCCTCGGCGGCGACGAGTTCGCCATCCTCACCCCCACCGGCGACCGCGCCGAAGCCGAGCGCCTCGCCAACTCCCTGCTCGCCGTCGTGCGCCGCGAGCGCGCCGCCCGCGGGCTCGGCGGGCGCGAGCGGCCGATCACCGCCTCCATCGGCGTCGCCCCCCTCGAGGACGCCCACGAGCTCAGCGCCGAGGAAGCCCTGATCGACGCCGACCTCGCCATGTACGACGCCAAGGAGGCCGGCCGCGACCGCTTCGAGACCTACGGCGGCGACAGCCGCGGACAGGCCCGCATCGAGGCCCGCCTGGAATGGGTCGAGCGCATCCGCGCCGCCCTCGACGAGGACCGCCTCGTGCTCCACGCCCAGCCCGTCGTCGAGACCGCCACCGGGCGCACCACCCAGCACGAGCTGCTCGTGCGCATGGTCGACCCCCACGGCGACCTCATCATGCCCGGCAGCTTCCTCCCCATCGCCGAGCGCTTCGGGCTCGTCCGCGAGATCGACCGCTGGGTGCTCACCCGCGCCATCCGCATGCTCGGCGAGCACCGCGCCGCCGGGCGCCGGCCCACCGTGGAGATCAACCTCTCCGCCCACTCCCTCGTCGACCCCCAGCTCGCCGCCCACATCGGCCGCGAGCTGCGCGCCGCCGGCGTGCCCGCCACCCAGCTCATCTTCGAGGTCACCGAGACCACCGCCATCGGCAACATCGCCGCCGCCCGCGCCTTCGCCGAGCGGCTCGGCGAGCTCGGCTGCCGCTTCGCCCTCGACGACTTCGGCGCCGGCTTCGGCTCCTTCTACTACCTCAAGCACCTCCCCTTCGACTACATCAAGATCGACGGCGAGTTCGTCCGCAACTGCACCGCCGACCCCACCGACCGCCTCGTCATCCGCGCCGTCGTCGAGCTCGCCCGCGGCATGGGCAAGCGCACCATCGCCGAGTTCGTCGGCGACGAGCCCACCCTCACCACCCTCCGCGAACTCGGCGTCGACTACGCCCAGGGCTTCCACCTCGGGCCCCCCGCTCCCCTCGAGAACTGGCTCGGGCTCCCCGCCCAGCGCCAGCCCTAGCCCCCACCGCCGCAGAAAAGGATCGGCCCGCCGGGGGCAGCGGGCCGATCTTGGGAGGGAATGAGGGAGGGATGCTTCCTCATTCTGGGTCTTGCCCGAATGGCCGGATATCAAACATCAACCTACGTTGAGAGCAGCAGCGGCGACCGCACCCGCGGGGCGTCCACGGGGGGCCTTGCCGCGGCCCAGGGTCTGCTTGACCCGGTAGAGGCCGCGGTCCGCCCGCGCCAGACAGGCGTCGAGGTCCTCGCCCGGCAGCCACTCGCTGACCCCCACCGACCACCCCACCGGAAGGCCCTCCACCCGCAGGCGCTGGAGCACCCGGTGGGCCTCCCTCGGGGCCGTGGCCGGGAACAGCAGCACGAACTCATCCCCCCCGTGACGCGCCACCACATCGCTCGCCCGCAGCCGCGCCCGCCACTCACGCCCCAGGTCCGCCAGCAGCCGGTCCCCCGCCGCGTGCCCCCACCGGTCGTTGACCCCCTTGAAGCCATCCAGGTCGAGCACCACCAGGGTCAGCGGCGTCCGCGTGCGTTCCGCCACCGCCCGCTCGCGCGCCGCCACCGCGAGAAAACCGTTGCGGTTGAGCAGGCCCGTGAGCAGATCCGTGTCCGCCCGCTGGCGCAGGCTTTGGCTGAGATTGCCCAGCACGATGCCCGTCGACCACACCGTGCCCGTCACCACCGCCCACTCGATCGCCATGTTGGGCAGGCCGCTCAGCATCAGGCCCACCCCAAAGCCCACCGAGATCAGCAGCGCCTGCGCGAACACCACCGCACGGGAGAAGAAGTGCGCCACGTACATCGCCGTCCACGGATACGCGAACGCCACCAGCATCGCCCCCCCGCTCGTGTGCGCGTTGGCCACCATCACGCTCACCGTCACCGCGCTCAGCGCCATCAGCACCTGCATCAGCAGCGCCGGCGCGTTGCGCCCGAAGGTCCACAGGGCCAAGCCCCCCACCGTCGCCAGCAGCCCGACCGCCAGGTCGAGGTGCACCGGCTCGCCCGCGCTGACCGGAAACGCCACCGCCGCCAGGCACGCCGCCCCGCGGCACACATACAGCAGCGCCGCCGCCCACACCATCGGCGGACGCGTGTCCCGCAGCCGTCTGAGCGCGCCGTAGAGTCTGCGGAGGGAGTTCTCCTCGTGGAGTCCTTGGAGGGAACTCTCCTCGTGGAGTCTTCGGAGGGGATGTCCGAGGGGCATGTTTCGCGAGGGATGCCTGTAGCGCATCTGATTGTCTCTTCGGACCGCGCGCGCCCAGGCTTGAGCGCTGCTCGCAGAAAAACTCGCCATTACGCGACATATTGCTCGTGGCACATCACCCGACAACCGCCGCCCGGAGCCACCCGGGACCCTCGCTACCCTTGGATGGGTGCTCTTCGGCCAGCGCAAGACCCGCATGATCGACCCCGCCGCGGCCCTCCCAGGCCGCGCGGATGAGCTGTCCGTACCCGCCCACCACGAGGTCCTGGGAACACCGCTCCGCGGGCCGTTCCCCGAGGGCGTCGAATCCGCCGTCTTCGGGATGGGGTGCTTCTGGGGTGCCGAGCGGATCTTCTGGCAGGCCCCCGGCGTTTACACCACCGCCGTCGGCTACGCCGGAGGCTTCACCCCGAACCCCACCTACGAGGAGGTCTGCTCCGGGCGTACCGGACACGCCGAGGTGGTGCTCGTCGCGTTCCACACCGCCACCACCACCTACGAGGAGATGCTCCGGCTCTTCTGGGAGGGCCACGACCCCACCCAGGGGATGCGCCAGGGCGCCGACGTCGGCACCCAGTATCGCTCCGCCATCTATTGGACCGGAGACTCCCAGCGCGCGCTCGCCGAGTCCTCGCGCGAGACCTACCAGCGGGCGCTGGCCGAAACGGGGATACCCGCCGAAGGCGAGCGTCCCCCGGCTTCGGTCGCCGCCTCCCACGGGGAGATCACCACCGAGCTCGCCCCCCTCGACCCAGCCCACCCCTTCTACTACGCCGAGGACTACCACCAGCAGTATCTCGCCAAGAACCCCGGCGGCTACTGCGGCCTCGGGGGCACCGGGGTCAGCTGCCCCGTGGGGCTCGCCGCGAGCGGCTGAAGGTAGTTATATATTTTTCGAGTTGCGTATAACGATTGTTACACGCACTTTTGAATTTTTATATATACAGCCGAGCCCTGGCCCCGACACAACGGCCAAGCCCCCCGGCCACGACAGCCAAGTCCCCACCCCGACACGCCTGCGGCCCCGCTTTTGGCGGGGCCGCAGTCCCTGTCGTTGTGGGAGGAGAGCGCGCCCAGAGGATGGCGCGCGCTCCTGGAGGCATCCCTGCCTACGTCGCGCTGCCCACCGCCGGCTGCGAGGGAGCTGGGGTCGGCTGCCACGCCGGAGCGTGCGGCCCCCCAAGGGTCGGCACATCGGATGGGTAGACCTCGTTGCCGTGGATCGCGTGATCCCCGATCTCCAGCTCTTCGTCTGAGAGACGCAGGGGCAGGAAGATACCCACCAGCTTCAGCAGGATGAACGTGACCATGCCGCTGAAGACGATCACGAACAGGGCGGTCTCGGCCTGCCATCGCAACAGCGTCCAACTGCCACCGTTGAAGACGCTCGCTTTGCCGGGCAGGTTCGACGCCGCGCCCACACCGATGTACTCGACCAGGTGCGGGTCCGCGAAGAAGCCAACCAACAGACCACCGCACAGTCCAGCGATCCCGTGCGTGTAGATCACACCGAGTGTGTCGTCCACGTGCCGGAAGACCGGCGCGCGGCTGAGGAAGCGGATCGCCATCCACACGATCGTCGAAGCGATCACCCCGATCGCGATCGCCCCGTAGCCGTTGACGAAGCCCGCCGCCGGGGTGATCCCCACGAGGCCGGTGATCATCCCGTTGACCGAGCCAATCAGCGAGGGCTTGTCGCGGAAGATGTAGTCCCACGCGATCCATACCAGCATCGCTACCGCCGTGCACAGGTTGGTGTTGAGGACCGCCGCCGACGCGTTGGCGCCCGCGTAGTAGGAATCCCCTCCGTTGAAGCCGTTCCAGCCCAGCCACAGCAGACCGGCGCCGGCCGCGACCATCAGCAGGTTGTTGGGCGCGTCGACCTCGCGGTCTCGCTGCAGTCGCGGTCCGATCACCGCCGCCGCCACGAAGCCCGAGATGCCGGCCGCCAGGTGGATGACGTAGCCACCGGAGTAGTCAAGCGCTCCCTTGGCCGCGAAGTAGCCGCCGCCCCAGATGAGGAAGGCGTTGACGGTGTACACGAACGTGATCCACAGCAGCACGAAGGGGATCCACGCCTTGAAGCTGATCCGCCCGAGCACCGAGCCGAGCATCAGGATCGGTGTGATCGCCGCGAACACGAACTGGAAATAGACCAGCGATGCCTCCGGGAAGTGGAACGGCGGCCCTTCCGTGATCGACGGGATGATCGCCTGGCCCTCCTCGGCACCCGTCGACAGAACGGTTCCCGACTTGCCCCAGAAGGTGTCGAAGAAGCCTTTACCGTGCCCGATCGGGCTGCCGAAGCCCATCTTGAAGGCCCACAGGCACCAGGCCACCAGCACGAGACAGAAGGCCACGAATGTGAGCATCATGCTGTTGACCGACCAGCGCTTCTGCATGACACCGCCGTACAGGACCGCGAGGCCCGGCAGGCTCATCAGCCCGACGAACGTCGCCGCGGTCATCTGCCAGGCGTTGTCACCAGCGTTCAGCCAACTTGGGTATGACAGCCAGGTCATGTGCCTCCGTTTCGCAGTCGTTGTCGACGGCGCCCATCCCCCCTGCGGGCGGGTTGCACCGATTTTCCAGTCCCATTATGAAATCCAGCTTGCGGGGATGCTGCTAGGGACACCGTGGCCAACACTTGGACGGGGGCTTTCGACATTTGTATAGAAGCCCGCCGACGCCACCGGCAGATCGACTCTCAGTGCCGAGGATCGAAAGGAAAGCCAGCTCGCTGACAGGCGGAGCGCAGCTCTTCGGCGACGCCCTTGAAGGCGCCCGGCGAGGCGCACACCGTGCGGGCCTGTGCGCCGCAGGCGTGCTCGGTGGCACCGCCCAGCGTGCTGGCGAACGTCACTTCGATGCAATCCTTGCGCGCGGGGGCCCCACTGGTCAGGGCAAAGGCGACGAGGCCGACCGCCGCGAGCAGCACACAGCTGAGCAGCACCGCCACCACCGCCTTCTCTCGCCGCCCCCAGCGCAGCGGCTCGGAGAGCCGCCGGGACTGGTCTTGCATGATCATGCGATCGGCCAGGAGCTACTGGTCGGTGTCGCCCGGGCCGGTGTCCCCAGAAGCCTCGCCACCGGGCGCGAAGTCCAGCGCGGCGGAGTTGATGCAGTAGCGCTGCTTCGTGGGGCCGGGGCCGTCGTCGAAGACGTGACCGAGATGCCCGCCGCAGCGGCGGCACACGACCTCGGTGCGGCGCATGAACAGGCTGTTGTCCGGGCGCAGCTCCACCGCCTGTGCCACCGCCGGCTCGGTGAAGCTGGGCCAGCCGGTGCCCGACTCGAACTTGGTGTCCGACGCGAACAGGTCGCTCCCGCAGGCCGCGCAGCGGTACATCCCCGACGCCTTGTTGTAGACGTACTCCCCCGTGAACGGCGGCTCGGTCCCCGCCCGGCGCAGGATCTCGTACTGCTCGGGGGTCAGCTGCTCGCGCCACTCCCCATCGGACTTGATCACCGGAATCTCACTCATGCGCCCCACGCCTCGATCCCCAGGGTGGGCTGGAAGGGGGGTATTCTTTTGGGATCGTCCGCGTGAGTGGAGCGGGAATCGCGGTGGTGGGCGCGGTGCGTCCCTGCCCCGCGGCCGAGGTTGGTGGCTTGCGCCTGGGCGCTCATGACCTCTGTTCTAGCACCGGCTGAGGCGGTGCATCGTGACGCGGTCATCCGGGTAGCCCGCGGAGAGGGGATCATCAAGCGACGACGAGGAGCATTGGAGTAGGCGACATGGAGACAGTCACGCTGGGGCGCACCAATCTGGAGGTCTCGCGCATCTGCCTGGGCACCTGGCAGTTCGGGGGCGACTGGGGGGAGATCGACCGCGGCGCGGCGATCGCCACGGTCGCCC
>DATMPY010000028.1:0-5435 GCA_035566955.1 Solirubrobacteraceae bacterium
GCAGGTGCTCGGTGAGGTGGTTGATGCGCTCGGTCAGGAGCGCCACCTGCACCTTGGTGTTTCCGGTGTCGCGCTCGTTCGCGCCAAACTTGGCGGCGAGCTCGCGCTTTCTCTCGGTCGTCAGCATCATCAGCGGCGCACACGCTAGCAAACAGCGCCCCAACTCTCGCGCAGGCTTTGCGCGGGCTTCGCGCCGGACTTTGCGAACATCCCGCCGGCTATGGCGGGGCGCCCGCGCAAGGTCGGCGCGGCAACTCAACGCTCGGCGAGCACCGCGCGGGTCTGCTCCACGTCGCGGCGCATCTGCTCGATCAACGCCTCGGCGCTCGGGAAGCGCCGCTCGCCCCGCAGCCGGCGCACGAAGTCGATGCGCAGCTCCTGGCCGTACAGGTCGCCCTCGAAGTCCAGCAGGTACGCCTCGATCAGCTCCCCACGGCCGGTGGTGAAGGTCGGGCGAACCCCCACGTTCACCGCGGCTGGCCGAAACGGGGATGCGAGCTGAAGGCGAGTGTCTCCCGGCTTCGGTCGACCGTCGGCCAGGCAGGCGTAGATGCCGTGCCCCGGGCACACGAGCTCCTCCTGGGGGATCAGGTTCGCGGTTGGGAAGCCCAGCTTGCGTCCGAGCTCATCGCCGCGAACAACCTCGCCGCGCAGCTGGAAGGGCGCGCCGAGGAAGCGGGTCGCCTGGTCGACCTCGCCGGCCAGCACGAGGCCGCGGATGTGGCTCGAGGAGACGATCTCCCCATCCACCTCCAGCAGCGGGTGCACCGTCGTGTCAAAGCGTCCGTCCGCCGCCAGCAGCCGCGTGTCGCCCTGCGCGCGGTTGCCGAAGCGGAAGTTCTCCCCGACCGAGACCCGCACCGCCCCCAGCGCGCCGAGGAGCACCTCGTCGATGAACTCCTGCGCGCTGCGCGCCGCGAAGGCGGCGTCGAAGGGAATCACGATCAGCTCCTGCACGCCCAGCGCGGCGATCAGCTCGGCCTTCACCGTGAGTGGCGTGAGCAGCTTCGGGGCGTGTTGGGGCGCGACCACCGAGACCGGGTGGGGGTCGAACGTGAGCACGCTGTCCGAGCCGCGGATCACCTCGCGGTGGCCGAGGTGCACGCCGTCGAAGGTGCCCACCGCCACCTGTCGCTCGCGGTGCTCGACGTCTGGTAACCGGGTGATTTTCACCGCCGCGAAGCCTAATGCCGTTCGCCGGGCGCGGCCTGCTCGTCGCCAGGAGCGGTCAGCCCGCGTCGCGGGAGGCCCAACTTGTCGGTGCAAGGCTGCGCGGCCGCGGCGAGCGCCTGCTCGACCGAGATCGGTGCGGGCGCCTCCCACGGCTCTCCGCGCTTTGGCGGCGCCGTGGCGTCCTGCACATCGAACGGCCCGATCGCGGTCCGTCTCAGCTCCACGCAGTATGCGTCTCCGAGGTCGGCGATCAGCGAGCGCACGTAGGTGCCCGACGAGCACTCGATCAGGAAGGCCGCGCGGGGGTGGGCGGGATCGCCATCCCTCCACAGCTGCTCGAAGCGGTGGACGGTGACGATCCGCTCGGGCATCTCGAAGCGCTCCCCGCGCCGTGCCCGCTTGTAGGCGCGCTCGCCGCCGATCTTGACGGCCGAGTAGATCGGGGGCCGCTGGCGGATCTCGCCGGTCGGCAGTGGCGGGGGGTCGGGCGGCATCCGCCCAGTGTGCGTGATCTCCCCCTCCGGGTCACCGGTGCTGGACACCGCGCCGAGTTGCGCGACGGTCTCGTAGCGCTTGGGGAGCCCCATCAACTTCTCTTGGATGCGGGTGGCGCGCCCCACCAGCACCAGCAGCAGACCGCTGGCGAACGGGTCGAGCGTTCCTGCGTGCCCGGTCTTCACGCCTCCCAGCGCGCGGCGCACCGCGGCGACCACGTCGTGCGAGGTGATCCCCACGGGCTTGTCGATCAGCAGGACGCCGTTCACGCCGGCGCCGGCGCGACCGATCGTCCGGGATCGGCCAGCAGCTGGGCGGCGATCTCGCGGCGCAGGAACTCGATCAGCTCCTCGGCCTCGAGCGTGGTGGAGAAGCCCGCCGCGCGCCGGTGACCGCCTCCCCCCTGGGCGCGGGCGATCGCGGAGACGTCCACGTCGTCGTCGACGGCGCGCAGCGAAACCTTGTGCTCGCCCCGGCGCTCGGGGGCGGTGAGCTCGCGCACGAGGGCGGCAACCTTGGTCCCCTGCACGGCGCGCAGGTGGTCGACGATGCCCTCGGAGTAGCTGTCCTCGGCCTCGGCGCGGCTGAAGTCCTCGGCGCTGAGCGCCGCCAGCGTCAGCTCGCCGGAGTCGAAGCGGCGCACCTGGCCGAGCGCCAGTGCGAGCAGCGTGAGCTTGGGGTAGGGCATGTCCTCGTAGAGGGTGTGGTAGATCCCCTGCACGTCCACCCCCGCCTCGATCAACTCGGCCGCCATGCGGTGGGCGCGGGGCCCCGTGTTCTCGTACATGAAGCGCCCTGTGTCGGTGATCAGACCCACGTACAGCGCCTCCGCCACCGCGCGCGCGGGCGCCACCCCCAGCCCGTGCATCAGATCCCAGATGATCTCCGCGGTGCACGACGCCTCCGCCACCACGTGGTTGACGGTGCCAAAGCCGGTGTTGTCGTGGTGGTGGTCGATGTTCAGCAGGTGCGCCCCGTCGCGCAGCACCTCGGCGGAGTTGCGGTCGATGTTGCCGCAGTCCAACAGCACCACCGTGCGCTGGGCGATGTCGGCGGGCGGCGCCTGAATCAGGTGCTCGAGCGCAAAGAAGCGGTACTCGTAGGGCAGCGGCAGCTCGCCGGCGGCGATGAACATCAGCGAGTCCTTGCCGAGCGCCGTGAGCAACCCCTGCATCGCCACCAGCGAGCCGATCGCGTCGCCGTCGACGTTTTCGTGGGTGGCTAGCACGAAGCGGCTGTCCTCGCGGATGCGCTCCAGCACGAGCTCGCGGGTCGCCGCGGTGTCGGGCTCGATCGCCGCGCCGTTCTCACCCATCGGCGTCGGCCCCCGACCCATCGAGCAGCTCCTCCAGGCGCATCGCGCGATCCGTGGTCTCGTCGTAGACGAACGCGAGCGTGGGCGTGCGCTTGAGGTGCAGCTGCGAGGCGATGCGGCGCTGCAGGTAGCCGTGCGCGCTGCCCAGCCCCTCCAGCGTCGCCTCCCGCCGTTGCTCGTCGCCGAGCACGCTCACGTAAACGCGGGCATGGCTGAGGTCAGCGCTTGTCCTTACATCGGTCACGGTCACAAAGCCCACTCGGGGATCCTTCAGCTCGCCCGCCACCGCCTCTCCGATCACCTGCCTGATCGCCTCGTCGACGCGGCGCATGCGGCCACTGCTCATCCTACCTGCCACGCCCCGGGAGCCGAAATCCCGGGCACATCAACCACGCCTCTCTGAGGGTCGAGGGTCAAGCGAGGCAAGGACGCAAGGAGCGAAATGTGCTGAGCACATGAGCGACTGAGGACGCAGCATCGCGCCGGCCATCGGCCCTCAGAGTTCCCGCTCGACCTGACGCGTCTCGTACGTCTCCAGGATGTCGCCCTCGCGCAGGTCCTGGAAGTTGGCGAGCACGATCCCACACTCGTAACCGGCGGTGACCTCGCGGGCGTCCTCGTTGAAGCGGCGCAGGCTGGCGATCGTGGTGTCGTAGATGACGGTGCCCTCGCGCACCACGCGCACGCGGGCGCCGCGCGTGACCTTGCCCTCGGTCACGTGGGAGCCGGCGATCACACCGATGCGGGAGGCGCGGAACAGCTGGCGCACCTCCGCCTGGCCGAGCGTGCTCTCGACCTCCTCGGGCTCCAGCAGCCCCTGCATGGCGGCGCGGAGCTCCTCGATCGCGCGGTAGATCACCGCGTAGGAGCGGATCTCCACGCCCTCGCGCTCGGCGATCTGGCGGGCCTCGCCGACGGGGCGCACGTTGAAGGCGAGAATCAGCCCTTCGGAGGCGGAGGCGAGCATCACGTCGGACTCGTTGATGCCCCCGACCCCGCGGTGGATGATGTTGACCTTGACCTCCTCCTGGGGGAGCTTGGCGATCTCGTCCTCGATCGCCTCCAGGGAGCCCGCCACGTCGGCCTTGATGACCAGCCCGAGCTCCTTGACGGCGCCCTCGCGGGCCAGCTTGAAGACGTCCTCCAGGGAGACCTTGCGCCCGGAGCGCCGTGCGAGGGCCTCGGTCTTCAGGCGGTTGGCGCGTTCGCCCGCGAGCTGACGGGCGCGGCGCTCGTTCTCGACGACGCGCACGAGCTCCCCGGCCTCGGGGACCCCGTCGAAGCCGAGCACCTCCACCGGATCCCCGGGCTCCGCGTGCTTGGTGCGGGCCCCGGTGAAGTCGTGCATCGCGCGCACCCGCCCGAAGTGGGCGCCCGCGACCAGCGCGTCGCCGACGCGCAGGGTGCCGCGCTGGATCAGCACGCTCACCACAGGTCCACGGCCGGGATCGAGCTTGGACTCGATCACCGTGCCGGAGGCATCCGCGCCGCGATTGGCGCGCAGCTCCTCTAGATCGGTGACCACCTGGATCGTGTCGAGCAGCTCGTCGAGGCCCTGGCGGGTCTTGGCGGAGACGTCCACGAACTCGGTCTCCCCACCCCATTCGGAGGGCTGCAGGCCGCGCTGGGCCATCTCGGTGCGCACCCGATCGGGCTGGGCGCCCTCCTTGTCGACCTTGTTGACGGCGACCACGATCGGCACGTCGGCGGCGCGGGCGTGGTCGATCGCCTCCTCGGTCTGCGGCTTGACGCCATCGTCGGCCGCGATCACGATCACCGCGAGGTCGGTCACCCGCGCTCCGCGGGCGCGCATCGCGGTGAACGCCTCGTGGCCGGGGGTGTCGAGGAAGGTGATCTCCTTGCCCGCGTGGCGCACCTGGTAGGCGCCGATGTGCTGGGTGATGCCGCCGGCCTCCCCGGCCGCCACCTCGGTCTTGCGGATCGCGTCGAGCAGCGAGGTCTTGCCGTGGTCGACGTGGCCCATCACAGTCACCACGGGGGGCCGCTCGACGAGGTCCTCCTCGGCGTCCTCGTAGACGGGCTCGAGCTCCACGTCGTCGGCGGCGTGGACGATCTCGATCTCCTTGCCAAGCTCCTCGGCCACCACCTGGATCGCGTCGTCGGAGAGCGTCTGGGTGAGCGTGGCCATCTCCCCGAGGGACATCAGCTTCTTGATCACCTCTGGCACCGGCACCCCGAGATACTCGGCGACGTCCTTCACGGTGGCGCCGGAGTTGACGCGCACGAGGTTGGCGTCGCGGATCGCGGCGGTGTTGTCGATCGGGGCGATCGTCTCGTCGTAGGTGCCGCGCCGGCGGCGCGTCGTGATCGACTCGCAGGCGTCGCGGCGCCAGCAGGGCGGTCCGACCACGCAGCCGCAGCGTCGTCCACAGCGCCGCGGACGACGCAGGCGCGGCACCTACGACGATTCGATCGCGCCGCTCGACACGAG
>DATMPY010000029.1:0-5523 GCA_035566955.1 Solirubrobacteraceae bacterium
TCTCGCGGTCGGCCGTCGCGGACTGCGCCGGCGCTCCTTGTCCCGTCGCGCTCATCAGCTACTCCTCCACCTTGCCTGCTTGAGGTCCTGCACGTACTCGTCCAGCCGGTCGAAGCTCTCGTTCCAGAACCGCTCGAACCCGCCGGTCCACTCGTGAACCGGTCGCAGCCCGCGGGCGTCAAGGCCGTACAGGCGTTGCTTGCCTGCCTTGCGGTCTCGCACCAGTCCGACTTCCCGGAGCACCCGCAGGTGCTTGGACGCCCCCGGCTGGGTCATCCCCAGCTCCTGGGCCAGCTCGGTCACCGGCCCCTCACCCGCCCGCAGCAGCACCAGGATCTCCCGGCGCTGCTGCTCGGCGATCGCGTTGAAGACGTCCGACGTAGTCGCTGCTCGTGCCATGGCGCAATCATATACCGATATCGGCATACGTCAAGCCGGGAGGAAGCAGGCGGGTCTTGTCAGATGACGATCGTGACCCTCCTCAGCGGCTGCGGAAACGCGTATCCCGGAGACTGCACGCGCGACGGCGGCGGGCAGGGAGGGCGATGAGTGAGAGGATCGGCGTGTCACGCGACTTGCTGATCACCACCCTCTGATCCGTCGGGTCGTTCGATGAGCTTTCCGTTCTTGAATACCGCGCCGGCACGGACCAGCGCGACGAGGTGGGGTGCGTTGACGGCCCGCCACCGGGTCTGTGATTCGATGAGCTTGAACGCCATCGCGACACCAGCGGCGCGGGAGCCGGGGCCCTTGGTGACTCGCTGGCGAAGCCTGACGGTGGCGAAGGTGGACTCGATCGGGTTGGTGGTGCGCAGGTGGATCCAGTGCTCGGCGGGGTAGTCGTAGAAGGCCAGCAGCACGTCGAGGTCGTCGGTGATCTTGGCGGCCGCGTTGGGCCACTTGGTGGCGTAGTCGGCGGCGAACACGTTGGCCGCGGCTTGGGCGTGGTCCTTGTCCTCGGCGTTCCAGATCTCGGCGAGCGCCTTCTTCGCGCCCGGCTGGGCGGACTTGGGCAGCGCGTTGAGCACGTTGCCGATCTTGTGCCACCAGCACCGCTGCTCGCGGGTCTCGGGGAACACCTCGCGGACCGCGGACCAGAACCCCAGGGTACCGTCGCCGACCGCGAGCACCGGCGCGGCCATGCCACGGCGCTTACAGCCGCGGAGCAGATCGAGCCACGACTCGGTCGATTCGCGGTGCCCGTCGTCAAGCGGGATGAGTTCTTTGGTGCCGTCCGCGCGGACCCCGATCATCACCAGCAGGCACACTTTGTCCTGCTCCAGCCGGACCTTGAGGTGGATCCCGTCGACCCAGCAGTAGACGTAGTCGGTCCCGGCCAGCGACCGCTTGTTGAACGTCGTCGCCTCCGTCCTGCCAGTCCTTGGTCAACCTCGTGATCGTCGCCGCCGGCAGGCCGTGGCTGGTGCCCAGGAACTGCGTCAACGCCGGACCGAAATCCGAGCTGGACAGGCCGTGCAGGTACAGCAGCGGCAGCACCTCGGCCACCCGCGGCCACTTGCGTGCCCACGCGGGCAGGATCGCCGAAGCGAACCGTTTCCGCTCCCCAGTGGCCGGATCGGTGCGCTTGTCGTTGACCCGTGGCGCCCGCACCGGCACCGGGCCCGCCGCCGTGATCACCTCGCGTTCGTTGTGATGGCCGTTGCGGACCACCAGCCGGTGACCATTCTCATCGACCTCCTCGGCATGGGCGTCGATGTAGGCCGACACCTCCGCCCGCAGGGCGACCGCGAGCATCTGCCTCGCAGCCTCGCGCACGATCTCATCGAGCACCGAACCGCTCGCCTCGTTGGGCTCGGGCCTCGTCGTGGACTACCTTGAGCATGGGCGTACCTTCCCGACCGGTGCGCCAACGCCGGCACATGATCAGATTTGCTATGGGCTATCGATCTTCCTCGGGAAGGTGCGCCCCTTCACGTCACCCCGCCGAGGACCATCCACAGGTTCTGATCACTGCTCCTCTGAGCTCCCGAGGTTGGATCAGCAGCACTGAGGCTCCCGAGGTTGGATCAGCAGCACTGAGGCTCTCGAGGTTGGATCAGCAGCACCGAGGCTGGATCCATGGGTGCGAGCCGGCGGGGTTACCCGGCTGGGCGCGCTCCGGCTCGCGCGCGGGCGGCGAGGGCGTCGGCGAGGTGGTCGATCAGCTCGCCGGCGCGGGCGACGGCGCGGTCCACGAGCAGGAAGCCGTGCATCTGGTCCTCGGCGTGGAGGTGCTCGACGGGGACTCCGGCGGCGGCGAGCCGCTCTGCATAGGCGATGCCCTCATCGCGCAGGGGGTCGAACTCGGCGGTCATCACGAGGGCGGGCGGCAGCCCGGCCAGGTCGGTGGCGGCGAGGGGGAAGAGATGGGGGTCGCGGGGGGCGTGGTCAGGGGGGAGGTAATTTTCGAGGAACCAGCGCAGGAGCGGGCTATCGAGGGTGTAGCCGGCGCCTCGCTCCTGGTGGGAGGGCCAGCGGCCGGGCACGTCCATGACGGGGTAGGCGAGGATCTGGAATGTGGGGAGGGGAGCGCGGGCGTCGCGCCGGAGCAGGGTGAGGGCGGCGGCGGTGGTGGCGCCGGAGCTTTCGCCCACGAGGGCGGTGAGGGCGGGATCGCCTTCGAGGCGATCGGCGCTCTCGAGCAGCCAGCGATAGGCGAGGTCGGCGTCGTGGAGCGCGGCGGGGTGCCTGTGCTCGGGGGCTCTGCGGTAGTCCAGCGAGGCGACCAGCCAGCCGGAGCGCTGGGCGACGCGTCGGGAGAGGCGGTCGTGGGTGTCGAGGTCGTTGAGGGTCCAGCCTCCCCCGTGCAGGAAGAGGGCGACGGGCAGGAGGCCGGGGCGGGGGCGGTAGAGACGGAGCGCCAGGGGAGGGCCGTAGGGGGTGGGCACGCCGATGTCCTCGACGCTGTGCAGGGGGAGCGGGGCACCCTTGGCGATCAGGGCGGCGCGCATCTGCTCCCGGGCCTCCGCGACGGGCAGAGTCTGGGGTGGGGGGGCGCCCACGGCGCGGATTACTTCGAGCAGGGCCTGGGCCTGGGGGTCGAGTCGCGCGGTCACGTCGGCCGCGAGGCTAACCGATCAGCGAGGGGGTGAGCGTGTCGCCGGTGAGGGCGGGGGTGTGGGAGGGGTTCGGTACGGGGGAGGGCTGGGCTCTGCCGGGGATGGGCTGGCCCCCGCCGGGGGTGTGGGGGTCGGGGGTGACGGTGGGGGTGTCCCGCTCGGGGGCGCCGGCGGGTGAGTGCTGGCCGGGGGTGACGGTGGGGGTGTCCCGCTCGGGGGCGCCGGCGGGTGAGTGCTGGCCAGGGGTGACGGTGGGGACCTCTTGGGCGGAGGGGGCGGGTGCGGAGAAGACGCGGTTGCGCCCGGCGCGCTTGGCCTCGTAGAGGGCTTGGTCGGCGGCCTTGAAGAGAGTTTCGTAGACGACTTCGGCGCCGATGCCGGTGCTGAGGCCGAGGGAGATGGTGATGGGAACGCCGGTGGGACGGGCCAGCTCGATCGCGGCGCGCAGCCGCTCGGCGATCTCCTGGCCCTCGAGGTGGTCGACCCCGGGGAGCACGATCAGGAACTCCTCGCCGCCGAGGCGGTAGGCGAGCTCGAAGGAGCGCAGCCGCTTGCGCAGCTCGTAGGCGACGTCGCGCAGCACGGCGTCGCCGCGGTCGTGGCCGTAGTGGTCGTTGACCTCCTTGAAGCTGTCGACGTCGCAGAGCACGAGGCAGACGGGTTGGCTGGTGAGGCGGGCCTGGTGGGAGAGCTCCACGAAGCGGGGGGCGAGGGCGTGGCGGTTTAGCAGCCCGGTGAGGGGGTCGAGGATGGCTTCGTCGCGGTGGTGCAGCTCGGCGGCCTGGAGGGCCCATACGATCGAGACGACGGCGGCGAGCAGCGCAAGGGTGGCGATCGGCTGGACGGGGTCGGCGATGGTGGCGGTGGGGTGGACGCCGAGGGTGGCCACGAGGATTGCGAACACGGTGAGCACGAGCCCGACGACGACGACTTGGGGACGGAAGCGGGCGGCGACCATGGCGGCGGGCAGCACCATCCAGGGCAGGGCGGGGCTGGTGGGGCCGCCGCTGATGGCGACGCCGCCGCCGAGCAGCAGGAGGGTGATGACGATTGCGGTGGCGCTGACGCGCTCAGGGTGGGAGCTGGTGCCGAGGCGGCGTTCGACGTTGAGGAAGTTCAGGGCGGAGAGGGCGAACAGGACCAGGGTCCACCAGCCGATCCAGGGGGCAGCGATCACCAGCGCGGCGCCGACCGCGCTGGAGCCGACAAGGCGGATGGTGCGCACGCGGTCGTTGGCGTCGACCACCCGTGCGCGGTCGAGCTCGGTGGGGCATAACCATGAGTATCCCTCGCTCATATGCCATCCTTTCGACCATTGGGGACCTCGGCTTGAGACGTGGGGTACGCCAGGCAACGTCTATTTCACGATGACAGTTGTACGCGGTGTGGGGGTTGTTCGGGACATGGAGAACGAGTCCCAAAATTCGGCTTTGTGGGCTGGGTCGGCGGGGTGGGGGGCGCGGTCGGTGCGAGGTCGCGGCGAGCGGACGCCACGCGGGTTGCGGCCTGCGTCAGCTCCCGCGAGTGGGCTCCGGCGTGATGGGCTAAAGTACCTCACCCTTACCCAGTGCTGTGCGAAAGCGTGGGATGGGTGTGCTGACGTTCGTCAACCAAACTAGCTAACGTCACAGGATGCGCTCCTCCTCTTCATCGGGCTCCGATCGAGATCCTGCGGCGGGCTCCGGGCAGGACCAGGTGGGTGGTCGGGATCCGGCGGGCGGGGGGGATCCAGCGGGGAGGCAGGGGAGGCAGGGGAGGCAGGAGTCGGCGGGCAGGCGGGATCCGGGGGGCGGTCGGGATCCGGCGGACGGGTCCAGAGGAGACCCGGCGGGCAGCGCGGCGCGGGACACCGGGGGAAGCTCGCGGATCGACCCTCCGGCGGGGTCGGGGTCGGGCTCGCACACGGGTACGGACGCCCACACGGGTACGGAGGGGGACGGGGATGGTGGATGGATGCCGGAGACGGCGGTGGAGCTGGATCTGGCGCTGGGGGGGGAGCGCGACTTCGTGGTGGACCCGGCGACGGAGGCTCAGCGGCTGGCGGCATTCGACGTGCTGCGCATCAGGGCGGACAACGCGGGGCCGCTGACTCTTTCGGGGACCAACACGTGGATCGTGGACCGGGACCCGGCGTATGTGATCGATCCGGGTCCGGCGTTGGAGGAGCACGTTGAGGCGGTGCTGGCGGCGATCGAGGAGCGGGGGGGGCTGGGGGGGATCGCGCTCACGCACGACCACTCCGACCACGCGGAGGCGTGCGCGGCGCTGCGCGCGGTGCACCCGGCGCCGCTGGCGGCGGCGCGGGGGAGGGAGATCGATGTGACGCTCGCGGACGGGGCGCGCTTCGGACCCCTGACGGCCGTTCCGACGCCGGGCCACTCGATGGATCACTACGCGCTGGTGGCGGAGCGGGTGTGCTTCACGGGGGACGCGGTGCTGGGGGAGGGCAGCGTCTTCATCGCGC
>DATMPY010000030.1:0-9209 GCA_035566955.1 Solirubrobacteraceae bacterium
CCCCGAATTCGCTACGCACCCGCGCCACCACCGAGACCGCCATGATCGACGTGCCGCCGACCGCGAAGAAGCTCTCCTCGGCACTCACCGCCGCGATGCCAAGCTCGGAGCTCCAGATCTCGGCGATCCGGCGCTCCACCGCGGCCCGCCGCAGATCCCCATCGAGCATTCGAGCGGCCCGGGCGGGAAGGTCCGGCTCGGGCCGCTTGGCCGCGGCCCACCGCTCCTCCCCAGCAGGCGTGCGAGGGCTCCCGCCCGACCCGTTCACCGCGGCCAGCGCCGCCGTCGCGAGTGGACCTGGCGTGTCGGCCAGCGCGGCCGCGCGAGGGCCTGACGTGCCGGCCAGCGCCGCCGTCGCGCGTGGGCCTGGCGTGTCGGCCAGCGCGGCCGCCGCGCGAGGGCCTGGCGTGCCGGCGAGCGCGGCCGTCGCGCGTGGGCCTGGCGTGACCGTCGCCCCTGGCCCTGGCGCGGCGGCGAGTCGTGCGAGGCGCCCGCGATCGAGCTTCCCGTTGGGTGTGCGCGGCAGCGCGTCCACGATCAGGACCCGCGTAGGGATCATCGCCGGCGGCAGTTCGCGTGCTACGGCGCTGCGCACGGCCGCCGGTCCGATGCCCGCGCCCCGCCCGACCACGCACGCGGCAAGCTCGACCGCCGCCGGATCCTCGCCCGCGGCGAACACCGCCACCTCGGCGACTTCGGGGAGCGCCGCGATCACCGCCTCCACCTCGGCCGTCTCCACGCGGAACCCACGGATCTTGACCATCCCGTCGAGGCGACCGAGGTGGTAGACGATCCCGTCCACGTCGATGCGGCCACGGTCCCCGGTGCGGAACGCGGGGGCGTGGGCGGCGTCGTCGAACACGGGGGCGTGGGCGGCCTCGTCGCGGATGGCTCCGCGACCCCAGTAGCGCGGCCTGACGTAGTCGCTGCGGATCTCGATCTCCCCCGACTCTCCAGGGGCCAGGGGCGCCCCGTGCTCGTCGAGCACCGCGACCTCGACATCCACCACGGGCGGTCCCGCGGGCACCGGGTCGGGCAACGGGGAGCCCGGGGGCACGAGGTGCAAGCAGGTGAGGCCGGTCTCGCTGGAGTTGAGGCCGACGCTCAGGGCCGCCGCCGGGAACAGGCGGCGCGCCGCGGCGAGGTCGCTGGGAAGCACGCTCTCCCCACCGAGGTAGGCCAGGCGCAGGCCGTCGTGGACCTGCTTGGTGTCGATCGCAGCGAGCTGGCGCAAGAACGAGGGGAAGGCGTACAGCACCGTGACACCCGCGACCTTCAGCCACTCGAGCATCCCCTCGACGCCGGCATCCTTGAACGAGTACGGGGCGAGGGCCGCACCTCCCAAGAGCGCCACGTACGGATTCGAGACGGCGGCAACGAACCCGTCGGCGCTGATCAGCGTCATGCAGTCCTCGCATCCGATCGCAAGCGCCCGGTGGCGCGTCACGTTGTGCAGCATGTCGCGCCGGGACTGCGCCACCCCCCGCGGGCGCCCGGTGGAGCCCGATGTGTACAGCACATACGCGAGGCGGCCCGCGTCGAACCGCAGCCCCGGGCGCCCCTCGCAAGGGCGTGCCACCACGGTCTCCTGCACCGAGAGCGCCGGCACACCGTGCCGAGCGGCGACCTCGCCCCCGCGATCGCAGAGCAGCAGTGGCGCGTCGAGTTCCCCGAGCACGTGCTGGACGCGTGGCGCCGGGTGCAGCGGGTTGACCGCCACGTAGAACTTCCCTGCCTTGAGCGTGCCAAGGGCCGCGGCGAGCATCAGATCGGGCGCCAAGATCGCCAGCGGCACCGGCTCGGGCTTGGTGCCGCGCCGGTGGATCAGCTCGGAGGCGATCGCGTTGGACCACGTGTCGAGCTGCTCAAAGCTGACGCTCCCGCCCCGATCGGGACCGCTGCGGCGGATCGCGTCGCCCGTTGGACAGCGGATCGCGTCGCGCGTCGCAGCTGCGTCCACCTGCCGCTCGAACGCCTCCACGACCGAGGCCGCCGAGGTGTGGCCCTCGATCTGTTGTGCGTAGGCCGTCTGCTCTCTCACCGGGCGAACCTTGGGTGGGCGGGGGGCGAAGCGGCGCTCCCGGACACCCACCTCGCCGCAGCCGAGGGTGCCGAACAGCTCCTCGCGGGACATCGTCATGACCGTACGTTGCCACACACCCTGAATCGATTCTCAGGCGCTGGGGCGCGCTCGCGGCGAGCTTGCAATCGGGTCCTCGAAGCGAACGCAACACCTGCGCTGGCGCGGTCTTCCACAAGGGACGCTCAGCGCTGGCAGAAGTATTTCGGGCGCCGGCTTGCTGTAGGCGTTTCCAACTCATCCCGCCTGGCCCCTGCCAGACGGCTGGTGGGCGCCAACCCGAGCAGCGTGAAATAGCCCGATCGGCTGACTGGGGAAATAGCCCGATCGGCTGAGTGGGATATAGTCGTGCGCCCTGCGCCCGTAGCTCAATCGGTCAACGGGCGACACCGGGAGGTTTGCTGGATGATTTGAGTGACAGCCGGCCCCCGACAAAAAGACGGCCCAGGTCTTCGCGTCGGTGTCCGGTCGCCGTCATCGTGGCGGCCGCTTGAAACCATTCCGCTCATCTCCCGGCGCCGCCCAAGAGCAACGGCCTTTTAAGCCGTAGATGCGGGTTCAATTCCCGCCGGGCGTACTCAACGGCGATGGGCGCCGACGCGGCGGGGGATTGGGAGGGCGCCAATGCTGACACTCTCACATGGCCCGGTGAGAGACAATCTCCCCCGACTCGATGGTGGCGTATGACTGACGATCCGGCTTGTTTCGGGGCGATCGCGGTTACGCGCCTTGGATGGCCGCAGATCGCTTGACCTGGGCCACTCCCAAGACGATAGTGGCCCATGCGATCCGGGGCTCATACACAAGCCTGGGATCCGATCAGCGTCACTAGATCAGGGGGCGATTAAGAAATGCCAAAAGCAAAGAGACTCCTGGGGCTGGCCGCCATTGGCGTCTCGTTCATCGGGGCCGCGACGGCCTGGCGCAGAATGAACACTTCATCTCGAACCCAGCCGACGAAGGTCCAGGCAACGCGAGCTCCTGTCACTCCCGCCACTCCGGCTACCACCAAGCTGACGACTTACCAGGGGAGGCAATCGCACAAAACAAGTGAGCCCTGAGCTCCTCGCCGCCGCCCCCACGCAGCGCCCCGCGCCGGAGAGGCAAATCTACAAAGCAAATGAGCCCTGAGGGTTACCCCAGCCCCCGCCGGGAGTGCTGGCGGGCGCCCTTGGCAGCGTACATCGCGCGGTCGGCATCCATCAACACCGTTTCGGCTCCGGCGGCGTGGCGGTCGATCGAGGAGATTCCCACGGAGGCGGTCACGGAGACGGGGATGGAGTCCGCTTCGACGACGCACGAGGCCACGGCGTCGCGCAACGTGGCGGCCACCGTGGGGGCGGCCTCGGGGCCGGTGCCGGGGAGCAGCACCGCGAACTCGTCCCCCCCGAGGCGGGCGACCATGTCGGTGCCGCGCAGGCGCCGCTGGAGCTCGCCGGCGATCGCCTTGAGCAGTTCGTCCCCGGCCTTGTGCCCGTAGGTGTCGTTGACGAGCTTGAAGCTGTCGAGGTCGAGCACCAGCAGGGCGGCGTCCTCGCCGTGACGACGGCAGCGGGCGACCTGCATGGCCAGCTCGCGCTCGAGCAGGCGGCGGTTGTAGAGGCCGGTGAGGGGGTCGTGCTCGGCGAGGTGGCGCAGGCGCTCCTCCATGAGCTTGCGCTCGGTGATGTCCTGGATGTGGGCGATCAGGTGCTGGGGGTCGCCCTGGCGGTCGCGCACGAGGGAGACGGAGAGCACCGTGTGGATCAGGTGCCCGCGGGCGTGGAAGTAGCGGCGCTCCATCTCGTAGTGGCGGATCTCCCCGGCGAGCAGGCGGCGCAGGTACTCCAGATCGGAGGAGAGGTCGTCGGGGTGGGTGATCTCCTCGAGGGTCTTGCCGAGGAGCTCCTCGCGGGTGTACCCGGTGATCGCCAGCAGGGCGTGGTTGACGCGCACCCAGCGGCCCTCGGGGGTGAGCAGGGCCATCCCGATGGGGGCCTCCTCGAACACCAGCTCGAAGCGCTCCTGGGCGTGGCGGCGGGACTCCTCGGCGTGCTTGCGGGGGGTGACGTCGCGGGAGATGGCGACCCCGCCGGTGATCTCGCCCTCCTCCGAGCGCAGCGGACCGACCTCGACGAGGTGGCAGCGGGTGTCATCGGCGGACCAGATCTCCAGGGCCCGGGTCTCCCCGTTCAGAGCGGAGCGGTAGAGGGGCTCGTAGGTCTCCCAGCGCTCCCCGGCGAGCACCTCCGCGGCAAGCTGGCCCTCCAGCTCCGCGGCCCCAGGACCCTTGCGCTGCAGGGTGTGCCCCCCGGCGATCACGTAGCGCAGCTCGGGGTCGAACACGAGCACGGCGGCGGCAGGGAGGGTGCGCAGGACGGAGAGGGCGAGCTCCCCCGTGTCGAGGCCGTCCAGGCCGTTCGATCGAAACGCACTCACACCGAACTATCGGCACATCCACGGCGGAGCTTGACGCTACGGGGTGGCTGCGTGGAGGAAGATCTGCACGCGGTTGTTCTCGGTGTCGGCGACGAGCAGATCGCCGTGACGATCGATGGCCAGGCCGGTGGGGAGGGCGAGCTCGCCCCGCCCGCCCCCGCTGATGCCCCAGGCGGCGAGCGGGCGCCCGCGGGGGCCGAACTCCTGGATGCGGTCGTTGCGGCGGTCGGCCACGAACACGTGCCCGGCGGAGTCCACCGCGATCCCGGCGGGTTCCGCGAAGCGCCCGGGCGTGGCGCCGGGGCCGCCCCACGATGCGAGGCGCGCGCCGGCGGGGCTGAGCTCCACGACGCGGTCATCGCCGCCATCCGCGACGTAGACGTCCCCGCCCGGCCCCAGGGCCACCGCTAGCGGACGCTGCAGCAGGCCCGTGCCGAGCGTCCCCAGGGGCCGTCCGTCGGGGGCGAAGCGGGCGATGCGCCCATGGCCGGTGTCGGCGACGTACACCGCCGCTTCGCGCGCGGGCCCCTCCCCCACGGCGACGCCCTTGGGTTCGAGCAGGTTCGCGGCCGCGCCCACCCCGCTGCTCCCGGCCATGCCGGCCTCGGAGCTCCCATAGCCGGATTCGCCGCTGCTCGCACCGCCCGCCGAGGCACTCCCAACGGCTTCCCCGCCCCCACTCGTGTCCGCCCCGGTGCTCCCGCTCCCCGCGCTCGCCGCGGAGCCCGCCGCCGCCCCGACGGCCCCGAGGAACTCCCCGTGGGGGCCGAGGTGGCGGACGATGTCGTTGCGGGGGTCGGCGACCCACACGGAGCCGTCGGGGGTGGGGGCGAGGGCGGTGGGGCCGAACCAGTGGGTGCCGATGATGGCGCCCCCGCCGCGCTGCCACTGGGTGCGGTAGCGCAGGGAGGGGTCGAACAGGTAGATGGGGCTGCGGGAGCCGTAGGTCTCGGCGACGAGCACCCTCCCGGCGGGGTCCGCGGCGACGGCGAGCGGGGCGATCAGCTGACCGGGGGCGGTCCCGGGGGTCCCGAACGCGCGCAGCCCACGCCCGTGGCCAGCGAAGACCACGATCCGTTCGTGCCCGGTGTCCGCCACGTACAGCCGCCCCGCGGGGTCGGTGGCGGCGGCGCGGATGTAGGAGAGCGCCTCGGGGGTGCCGGCGCCGTTCCACGCTTCGAGGTAGCGCAGGTCGGGGGTGAGGACGGCGATGCGGTTGTTGTTGTCGTCCACCACGTACACCCGCCCGGAGTGGACGGCGACCCCGAAGGGGTTGACGAACTGCCCGGGCCCTTTGCCGAAGGTGCCCTCGGCGTGCAGGGGCCGGCCGTCCAGGGCGAGGGCCTGCACGCGGTGGTTGCCCTCGTCGGCGACGTACACCACGCCCCCCGCCACGGCGAGGCCGCGGGGCGAGGAGAACTGCCCGGGCCCGCTGCCGGGGGCCCCCCACAGCGTGGGATGGGAGCCGTCGAGGCGAAAGCGCTGGATACGGTTGTTGGCGGAGTCCGCCACGTACACGTACCCCCCGCCCACCGCGATCCCCCCGCCGGGGGGCTTGTCGGGTCCGAAGCCGCGGCCGAAGTCGAACTGGCCGAGAGCGTGCCCGGGGCTGCCCCATTCGCCGAGCAGCCGCCCGGAGGGGCTGAAGCGCAGAATGCGGTCGTGGGTGGAGTCGAGCACGTACACCTCCCCACCGCGGCCCACCGCGAGCCCGTCCACGGCGCCGAGCTGCCCGGGCCTGGACCCGTAGGAGCCCCACTGCCCGAGGAAGCGCCCGCTCGGGGAGAAGCGCTGGACGAGGTGGGAGAACTGGTCGGCCACGTAGAGATCCCCGCCGGGGGCGAACGCAAGCGCCTCGGGACAGCGCAGCACCCCCGCCCCGCGCCGGCCGATGGTGAGCACGCCTGTATAGGGGCACCCATCCGCTTGGGCCGACGCCGAGCGGACGCTCGCTACACCGCCGGGGCATCCCCGCGCGCGGGCGGCGTCCCGCGCGGAGGTGGTCCCGTGCCCGCTGGACCCGCACCCCGCGCAGGCGAGGATCGCCACGAGCAGTGGGGCGAGGGCGATTTTTTTTATTTGGATTTTGGGTTGGGCCGGTTGGTGGTGCACGGAGCGTTGTTGTGCCACAGTCCTATCGTCGTAGATCCCGTTCCTCCACGCGTCGCCCCTCGTCCTCGGCCATGCCATTGCGTCTCGCTCCCCGCTCTCCAGTGATGAAGAAGCCGTGGCTGCCAATCGCATCGGCGGCAGCCGTGCTGGCGCTCACGCTCGGTGCGGTCGCGCTCGCATTGGACGAGGACTCGCAGAGGCACGCGGCGCTCTCGATGACCCCGCCAACCCACCGGGTGGCGGGCTCGCGCGCGACACAACCCGTCTCGGGGGCGCTCACGCTGCTGCCCTCACCTCCGCCGCGGGGCACCCCGGTGAGCGTGAGCGTCGCCCCGCGCCCCGCGGGGAATGCGGTGCCCGCGGGCTTTCTCGGGCTCTCCTTCGAGGTGCGCAGCCTGCCCACCCTCGCCGGGTACGCCGGCCGGGGAGACCTCGTCGCGCTACTGCGCTCGCTGGGCGCCGGGGTGATGCGCTTGGGGGGGATCTCCGCCGATGAACAGGCCGCGTGGGTGGGGCCGGGGGGCTCGCGGCCGGGGTGGGCGAGCGTGGCCGTCACCGACGGGGACCTCGCCGGTCTTGCCGCGCTTGCCCGCGCGAGCGGGTGGCGGGTGCTGCTCACTGTCAACCTCGCTCACTACGACCCCCCCGCCGCCGCCCAGGAGGCCGCCGCCGCGCAGCGGCTGCTCGGGTCCCACCTCGCGGGGATCGAGATCGGCAACGAGCCCAACCTGTTCGTGGCTAAGCACCTGCTCCCGCCCGGGTGGGGGTTTGGGGCCTACGTACCAGAGGTCGCCGCCTACCGTGCCGCGATCCTCACCGCCGCCCCCGGCGTTGCGATCGCCGGGCCCGACCCCACCACCGGGGTGGGGGGCCTGCGCTGGGTGCACGCCGTCGCCTCCTCCCCCACCCTGCGCCCCGCGCTGCTCACCGACCACTACTACCCACTCTCCAGCTGCGGGGAATCTCCCACCCTCTCCGAACTGCTCAGCCCGAACGTGCGCCGCGCCGAGAGCGAGATGCTCTCGAAGATGCTCGCCATCGCCCGTGCCCACGCCCTCCCGCTGCGGGTGGACGAGACCAACAACATCTCCTGCGAAGGCCAGCCCGGGGTCTCCGACACCTTCGCCTCCGCCCTGTGGGCGCTCGACTACACCGCCCGCGCCGTAGCCGCCGGGGTTACCGGGCTGAACTTCCACGACCTGATCGCCTACTCCCGCGCCTACAGCCCCCTGTTCGCCCGCTCCCCCGCCGCCCTGGCGGCCGGCGCGCTGCACGCAGCGCCCGAGTGGTACGCCCTGCTCGCCGCCCACACCCTGCTCGGAGACCGTCCCGGGGAGCGTCCGCTGCCTACCTCAGTCGCCGGCGCCGCCTCCGGGGAGCTCAGCGCCCAGGCCCTGCGCGCCCCCGATCGGCGCCTGGAGATCGTGCTCGTGGACTACGCCCCCCCCGGGTCCCGTCCGCTCGCCGTGCGCCTGGGTGTCCCCCGCGACCTGGGAGGCGGGAGCGTGCTGCGCCTCACCGGCCCCTCCCCCGCCGCCACCTCCGGGGTGCGCCTCGGGGGCCGCGCCGTCGCCTCCGACGGCAGCTGGACCGCGCCCGCCACGCTGCCCCGCGTGTCGGGCCGCGCCGGCGCGCTTGCCGTGCAGATGCCCCCCGACAGCGCCGCCATCGTGACGCTCACCCCCGGCGGGACCGTCGGGCGCGAAGCGCTACCCCGCTGACACCGCACCGCTTGCGGGGCAAACGCCAACCGTCCCCGAGGGCCAGGCGTTGGTCGCCGCACGCCAACGCCGCCACCCACCCCTGTCTCCCTCGCGCCGGCGGAGCGATGTCGATATCAAAAAAACGGGTTGCGTATAACGATCGTTACACACTGCCTGAAAAAATCATGTTCACCTCACGGAGACCGCGGACTCCGATCCCCATGCCCGCCCTGGCTGGCGAGGCCGGATAAGGGCCGCGGACGCGGGGCACGGAAGCCCCGCGCCCACCACCCCGGACACCGTGCCCACCCGCGCGGACGATCCCAAAGGACCACAACCCTCAACGCCACCCCCTCCGGATGCGTGCGGTCGGCGAGGTCACGCCCAGCTGTCCCCGCTACCGGGAGGCCAGCAGGGGCACGTCGTGGGCGATTTCGCTCGGCTTCCAGTCGTTGCTTATGTACACCGTCCTCAGCCTCCCCGACGCGTCGATCCCGTACACCAGCGCCGAGTGGTCCACCAACTCCGGGTTCCGCGCGTCCGCTTCCGAGCCCACCCCCCACCGCTTCCACACCTCCCCCAGTTCGTGGGCCGTGCCGATCAGGTACTTCATCCGGCCCGTCATCCCGTGCACCTTCAGGAACGCCCCCACCGTCTTGGGGGTGTCCCCCCGGGGATCCACCGACACCGCGATGATCTCCGCCCTCCCCGCCCCCGCCCCCAGCAGGTTCTGCGCCACCCGCAGATTCGCCGTGATCAGCGGGCACACATCCGGACAATGCGTGTACAGAAACGTCACCAGCACCGCCCTCCCCCGGTAGCTGCTCACGTTCACCCGTTCCCCCAGGTAATTGCGCAGCGACAGCCCCGGGGCCGGCTTGGAGGGGACCAGTTCG
>DATMPY010000031.1:0-8476 GCA_035566955.1 Solirubrobacteraceae bacterium
TTCCGCCATCCCCCGCGCCTGGGGTTCATGGAGCACGGGCACCGCCGCCCCGAACCCAACCAGCTCGTGATCAAGCTCGACCCCACCACCGGCACCCAGGTGATCCTCGACGCCCACCGCGCCGACCGCGGCGGGCCTCAGGCGATCACGCTCGACATGGAGTTCGCGCAGGAGGGCGGCGAGGCCCCGACCCCGTATGAGGTGCTGCTGCTCGACGCCATGAACGGCGACTCCACCCGCTTCACCCGCCAGGACAGCGTCGAGGAGGCGTGGCGCATCTTCGAACCGCTCTTGAACGCTCCCCCGCCCGTACACCCTTACGCGCCAGGCTCCTGGGGCCCCAAGGAGGCCGATCGCCTCCTCGCCGGCTACGGCGCCTGGCACGGGCCGTGGGTGGCGAAGTGAGCCTGCTTGTTCAGGCCGTGAGCGCGCCTCCTCAGATCGCGGGCGGCTACGCGATCCTCCTCCCGCTGCCACCACGCGCGGACGCGGGGCATGGAAGCCCCGCGCCCACCCGCCTCGTGGCTCGAACAAGCCCGCGCGGACGATCCCAAAATGAACTCATCGAACATGACCACCTGGTGATCTGCATATGAGCGATACCGCCCCCCAGAGTGCCGCCGCGCCCTCGCCGTTTCCGCCGATCGCGGACTACGCCTTTCTCTCCGACTGCCACACCGGCGCGCTCGTCGCCCCCGACGGGGCGATCGACTGGCTGTGCGTGCCCCGCTTCGACGCCCCCTCCGTGTTCGGCACGCTGCTCGACCGCGAGGCCGGCGCGTTTCGCTTCGGGCCGTTCGGGATCAACGTGCCCACCGCACGCGTCTACGAGCCCGGGACGAACACCCTGCTGACGACGTGGACCGCGCCCGGCGGGTGGGTGATCGTGCGCGACGCCCTCACCCTCGGGCCCCGCCGCGGCGTGGATACCGTCACGCCCCACACCCGGCCCCCCACCGACGAAGACGCCGAGCACCTGCTCGTGCGCGTCGCGCTCTGCTTCGAGGGCGAAGTCGAGGTCGAGCTCACCTGCGAACCCGTCTTCGACTACGGCCGCGTCCCCGCGCAGTGGAGTGTCGCCGAGGACGGCCACCAGGCCGACGCCTCCGGCGCCGAGCTCACGCTCCGCCTGCACACCGACATGGTGCTCGGCGTCGAGGGCGACTGGGTCCGCGCCCGCCACACCCTCAAGCAGGGCGAGCAGATCTACTGCGCCCTCTCCTGGGCCGGGCAGCTGCAGGGGCCCGCCGACGTCGACGACGCCAACGCCCGCCTTGCCACCACCGGGCGCTACTGGCGCGAGTGGCTCGGCCGCGCGCGGCTGCCCGACCACCGCTGGCGCGAACCGATCCAGCGCTCCGCGCTGGCGATCAAGGGCCTCACCTACATGCCCACCGGCGCCACCGTCGCCGCGCTCACCACCTCCCTGCCCGAGACCCCCGGCGGGGAGCGCAACTGGGACTACCGCTACACCTGGCTACGCGACTCCACCTTCACCCTCCAGGCCCTGCACTACCTCAACCTCGACTGGGAGGCCGAGGAGTTCATGCAGTTCGTCGCCGACCTCGAGTGCAACGGCGACGGGGGGCTGCAGATCATGTACGGGATCGACGGCCGCCGCGATCTGACGGAGACCACCCGCGACGACCTCTCCGGGTACGCGGGGGCGAGTCCCGTGCGCGTCGGCAACGGCGCCTTCGACCAGCGCCAGAACGACGTCTTCGGGGCCGCCCTGGACTCGATCTATCTGCACTCCCGCCGCTCCCAGCGCCTGCCCCGCAGGCTGTGGCCGATCGTGGAGGCCCAGGCCGAATGCGCCACCCGCGTGTGGGGCGAGCCCGACCAGGGCATCTGGGAGGCCCGCGGCGCGCCCCAGCACTACGTCTCCTCCAAGCTCATGTGCTGGGTCGCCATGGACCGCGCCGCCAAGCTCGCCGCGATGCGCGGGGATTCAAAGCGCCAGGAGACCTGGGGCGCCACCGCGCAGGAGATCCGCGCCGACATCCTCGCCCACGGGCTCACCAAGGCCGGGGTGCTGCGCCAGCACTACGACACGGACGCCCTCGATGCCTCCACGTTGCTGGCCGCCCTGTTCGGCTTCCTGCCCCCCGGCGACAAGCGCCTGCGCGCCTCCGTGCTCGCCATCGCCGACGACCTCACCGAGGACGGCTTTGTCCTGCGCTACCGCACCGACGAGACCGACGACGGCCTCTCCGGCAAGGAGGGCTCCTTTCTGATCTGCTCCTTCTGGCTCGTCTCCGCCCTCGCCATCGTCGGCGAGGAGCAGCGCGCCCGCGACCTCATGGAACGCCTCTTGCGCGTCGCCTCCCCCCTCGGCCTCTACGCCGAGGAGTTCGACACATCGACCGGCCGCCACCTCGGCAACTTCCCCCAGGCCTTCTCCCACCTCGCCCTGATCGAGGCCGCCGCCCGGATCATTCTTGCCGAGCGGCTGGCGGAGATTTCGTAGCCCCAGCATCTCCGCCTTCAACCCCGCACATTTGCCGCGATGGCCAACGTCGTGCGCGTGGGAGCACCAGCTTGAGCAGGTGGGCGACTGCTGCACGAATGATGCGCTACGCTTCGCGTTACATGTAACGACCTGGGTAATCGTGCCGCATATCCATTCCAACTCGAGAGCGCGGGTGCGCGAGCACCGAGCGCGGTTGCGCAAGCAGGGCCTGCGGCCCATCCAGATCTGGGTGCCTGATGTTCGTGCGCCGCGATTTGCCGAGGAGGCGCACCTGCAGTCCCGGGCGGTGGCCGCCAGCCGAGTTGCCGCCGAGGACCAGGCGTTCGTGGACTCGATCTCCGACCGAAGCTGGGAGACACGCGCCTTCGGCGCGAATCCCCATTTCGGCCAGCCGGGGGAGTGAAGCGCGCCGAGGTCTGGACGGTCTCGGGTGGCCCGGACTACGCCGGCAAGCCACGGCCGGCAGTGATCGTTCAAGACGATCACTTCGATACCGACTCGGTAACGATCTGCCCGTTCACGACCGACCCCGTCGACGCCCCTCTGTTCCGCTTGGAGATCGAGCCCTCGCCCGATAGTGGTCTGCGCCAGACCTACAGGCTGATGGTCGACAAGGTCACCACGATCCCTCGCTCCAAGCTCGGCGAGCGCTTGGGCGTACTCGCCGGCATCGACATGATCCGGCTCAACCGGGCAATCGTCGTGTTCCTTGGCTTGGCGTCCACAAGCTGAGCACGCGCAGCGCTCTGTGTGCGCGGGCGTGAGGTCCTCCGATCAGGCCCGCGACGATTGGGTCTTGACAACTGGTGACGGATGTGGCTATGATGACGGTGTCATGGTCAACCGGTGTGGTTGCCCCAGGCATACATAGGGTCTGGTTGGGTCATCCCGCCCTGTAGTTGAACATCGTCAGGGCGCTCGCAGGTAGCGGGTATGGGAGAGGGGTCGGGTCACTTTCGATGAGGGAGCTTGTTCAGCGTGGTTTCTAGAGGGAGATACATGGCGGGGATGTGCGCGGCCCAGGCGGGGCGCGTACCTAGATGCGTCAGCAGCCTGACGCATCTCTCTCTCTCTCTCTCTCTCTCTCTTGCTTCCTTAGGCTAGAGGCCGCCGCTCGTCGTTTGGCGCTTTCGCGCCGCCCCGAGTTCCCGTTTACGGGGGCGGGGGATCGCGTGTCTCGGCCGGCCCGGCGCCGAGGGGCAGTTTCACTGTCTTGGGGGGCGGTGTAGTGGCGCGGCGTGGTGAGCGTTCCGGCGCGGGCGCGGTAGCGCGCCCCCTCTTGGTGCGCGAGCGGCGGCACCCCGTTGGGCAGCGTGGGCAGCGGCGCCCGGCTGCGCGGATCGTGCCGCGCGATGGTCTGTCGGCGGCGCAGCTGGTGGAGATCCAGCGCTCGCGGCTGCTGGCGGGCGCGGTCGGCGCGATCGATGAGTCCGGTTACGCAAATGCCACGGTCGCGCACATCACCTCGCGCGCGCGTGTATCGCGGCGCACGTTCTACGAGCTGTTCGAGAACCGCGAAGCGTGCCTGCTCGCGTTGATCGAGGACGTCGTCGCGATGCTCGAAGACGAGCTCGCACAGGCAGGTCTCGCGGATCTGCCGTGGCGCGAGCGGGTGCGCGGCGGCCTGGCGACGATCCTGGGGTTCTTCGACCGGGAGCCGGCGCTCGCGCGGGTGTGCGTCGTGCAGGCGTTGCAGGGCGGCCCCGCGGTGCTCGCGCGCCGCGAGGAGGTCATTGCGCGGCTGGCCGGTGTGCTCGACGAGGGCCGCGGTGAGAGCGCTCGCGCGGGGGACTGCACTCCGCTGACGGGGGAGGGCCTGATCGGCGCGGCGTTCGGGATCGTGTATGCACGGTTGGCGCGTCGGGAGCGTACACCGCTGAGCGATCTCCTCGGTGATCTGGTGGGGATGATCGTGCTGCCCTACCTTGGCTCGGCGGTGGCGCGTCGTGAGCAGACTCGGGCCGTGCGCACTGTGACGCCGGCTTCAGCGCGCCGGCCGTCGATGCTGCCGCTCGCTCACCGGGACCCCCTGCAGGAAGTGCCCATGCGTTTGACATATCGCACCGCGCGGGTGCTGGAGTGCATCGCCGAGCGGCCCGGGGTCAGCAACCGCGCGGTCGCAGACAGGGCGGGGATCTCCGACCAGGGTCAGGTCTCGAAGCTGCTCGCGCGCCTCGAGCGGCTTGGTCTGGTGGCCAATACGGGGGAGGGCCACCACCGCGGTGAGGCGAACGCGTGGATGCTTTCACAGTTGGGTCGCGAGGTCGCGCAGCGCCTGGGCGCGCGCACCGGCGAAGAGAAAGCAGTCGTGTGATGCGAACTCCAACCACGCGTGGCCAGATCTTCAATCGCTGCAACTTATGTCAAATCAAGCAGAGCCCAGCGAGGAGCCGCGATCCGAAGCGGCCGGCAGCGAGCTCAGCGAAAAGGAGAGTGACGTGAAAGCAAAGGCGCGCATTGCTGCCCTCTTCAACCGCTCCGGCGCGGGCCGGGACGCCGAGCGCGTTGCGTGTGCTCTCCGTGTCTCCAGCAATGTCCACGGGGGTGGTGCGCCCGCAGCCGGCCGTGCCCGCCTCGCGTTCGCCTGCGCGAGCTCGGTCACGCTGATCGCCATCCTCGCGATCCTGCTCACCTCCGTTGCCCCCGCCGCCGCCTCAGAAGGCTGCCCCAACGAAGCCCGCCGCGAAGAACAGGGTGCCGCCGGCCGCGCGCTGCCAGACTGCCGCGCCTACGAGCTCGTCAGCCAACCATCTCAGCCATCCCCCTATTATAACTCATACTTCGCTGGCTTCCCGCCCAGTGGATATGCCGAACTAAGCCCACCGGGCGAAAGCAGCGGCCAAGAGCCCCTGTACCTTCCTGAAGAACAGGAAGCGGTCTCAATCGCTCTCGACGGCAACGCCGTGTTGTTCGGTTCCCAAGAACCAAACTCAGAATCGAACGCATCTGCCAGCAACCTCTCGCGGCGTGGGCCCGATGGCTGGATCGGTGAAAACATCATTCCGCCTCGGTCAAGGGTCCTCCTGCTCTGCAATATGGCTGGATACGCCGGCTTCTCGGCGAACCTGGAACAGGTCGCCGTATCCATCGGATCGAGTGAAGAAGGCCCAGTCGAAGATTGTGGACACGCCGAACCGCCCCTCGTTTCCGGTGAATCCGAAGAATCGTCTAATCTCTTCCTGCGCGATACCGCGACTCATTCCTTCCAGCTTCTCAACGTCACGCCTCCGGGAGCGAGGTCGTACGACCCCCATCCCGATGCGATCTCGGCCGACGGCAGCCATGTCGTCTTCCAGTCGCGCTCGCAGCTGACCTCCGACGCCCCCAACGGCGAAGCGATCGACACGAACGCAACCGCAGGACATTGCGCCAACGACTACGGCAATGTCTATCTCTGGAGCGCCGGCGCCGTTCGTCTGCCGACCGTCCTCCCCGATGGCACCCCGGTGCGCGGCACCCTCGCGGGCGCCAGCGGCCCCGGCGGGGGCACTTGCGGCGAACATCCGGGGGGTCGCCCCAGCTTCGGCTTTGCCCACCCGATCTCGGCCGATGGCGAACGCACCCTCTTTTACGCTGGCGGCGGATTTGAAATCAATCCCAGCAGTGTGAATCAGCGAGTTTCTCCCAGGGCTCCCTACATCGATGGCGGCCTCTACCTGCGCGAGAATGCGGGCCGGGCCCCGACCGCAAGCGGCGCGTGCGATCCGGCCGAACCGGACAACGCCTGCACGATCCAGATCGATGTCCCCGAGGGGGGCTCGGGCTCCCCTGGCAACGGCCAGTTCCAGTGGGCCAACTCCGAAACGACCACGATCTTCTTCACCGACGAAGAACCGCTCACCGCCGGTTCCACCGCCGCAGCCGGCAGGCCCGACCTCTACGAATACGACCTCGAAAAGCCCGCGGGGCAGCGCCTCGCCGACCTCACGATGAACGCCGCCGAACCCGCCGACGTGCTCGGCGTCAGCGGTGCCTCCGAAGACGGCTCCTACGCGTACTTCGTCGCCAGGGGCGTCCTCAGCGGCAGCCAGGAAAACAGCCGGCACGCCAAGGCGGTGGCCGGCGAAGCCAACCTCTACCTGCGCCACGCCGGCGCCACCACCTTCATCGCCAACCTCAACGCCGAAGGGGGCGACCAGTGCGACTGGAACGCCGTCTGCCTCACCTCCCGAGTTTCCCAGAACGGCGCCTACATCGCGTTCGACTCGATCGACAGTCTCACCGGCTACGACAACCACCCCGTCCACCCCGAAGCCTGCGCGCACCTCACGGGGAACTCAGGCTCGCCGTGCATCGAGGCGTTTCGTTACGCGGCCGCAGCTGGCGCGCACGGGGAGCTCACCTGTGCCACGTGCAACCCGACCGGCGCGCCCCCCGCCTCGGAATTCGCCTGGTCGGTCATCCGGATGCCGTACCACGGGGGGCTCAGCAGCGCTGTCTCCGATTCGGGCCAGGTCTTCTTCGAGACGATGGAGAACCTCCTGCCCGCCGACGAAAACAAAACCTGGGACGTCTACGAGTACGAGGGTGGGGAAGGGCCGAGCGCCCAGCTACATCTGATCTCCAGCGGCAAGAGCGAACAGCCCTCCTACTTCGCCGGTGCGACGCCGGACGGTTCGAACGTCTTCTTCGTCACCTTCCAGTCGCTGCTTCGTGCGGACACCCGTACCGATTACGACCTCTACGACGCCCGCGTCGGCGGCGGCTTCGCCGAACCGCTGGTTCCGCCATGCGAAGTGGAAGGCTGCCGCTCGGCCTACCCCGGCGCTCCGGCGAGCGTGTCGCCCGCCAGCGCCTCCCTGGAAGGCAAGGGGAACGTTCCCCCCGTCGGCAAAGACAACGCTCGCCCCGGGAAGTGCAAGAAGGGCTTTCTCCGCAGTCGCGGCAGGTGCGTCAAGCAGCACAGCAAGCAGAAAAAGCACCACCGGCGATCCGCCCGCCGCAACCGGAGGGCCGCAAAATGAACCGTCGCGAGAGCAGGGAGACCATCACGATGAACCTCAGCCCGAACATCACGATGAACCTCAGCCCGACCATCGCTCCTGCGTCGATATCGCTTCGCCTGCGCGGCGCTCGTCTGGTGCTTGCTCTTGTCTGCGCGCTCGGCGCCTGGCTTGCGCTCGCCACCTCCCCTGCCGCCGCCAAGGTCATCCACCAGCAGGAAGGCAGCTTCGCCGGCTCCGACCGGCCCGCTCACGAACCCTTCTCGGGCATTCAGCCCAGCGTCGCCGTGGATCGCTCGAGCGGCGACGTATGGGTCACCGAAGAGTCGCTCGCGGGCTCCGTCAAGGTCGACAAGTTCAACGCGAAAGGCGAATACGCGGGTGTCGAGATCACCGGCCAGGGCATCCCCCACGGCCAATTCGCCTTCGGCACCTTCTTCCCGGGGATCGTCGCCGTCGACAACACCGCCTCCGGCCCCAACAAGGGGGACCTCTACGTCTCCGATACCGAACACCACGTCGTCGACCGCTTCAGCAGCTCCGGCGCGTTCGAATGCCAGATCACCGGCCGCAAGCCGAGCGCGACCCCGACCCCGGAAGAAGAACACGAGTGCAATGGCGCCGCCGGCAGCGAACCGACGGGGGGCCCCGCCGGCATCGAACCGGCCGGTCTGGCCGTGGATTCCGGCGGCGACGTCTACGTCGCCGACCGCGGCCGCAACGTCATCGATGTCTTCGGCCCCTCCGGCGAATACAAGGAACAGATCACCGACTCCCATCTCGGCGGGGGGCTCGGCCTCGGCACCATCGCGCTCAGCTCCGCCGGCAACCTCTACGTCACCGATCTCCTCTCCAACGTCGTCGAATTCGACCCCACCGGCCACTTCGTCAAGGTGATCGTCGAAAAAGGAAGCGTGCCCTCTGGCGTCGCGGTCGATCCCGACAACAACCACCTCTACGTTGGCATCGTGCAAG
This sequence comes from Solirubrobacteraceae bacterium, assembly GCA_035566955.1. Lineage (GTDB taxonomy): Bacteria > Actinomycetota > Thermoleophilia > Solirubrobacterales > Solirubrobacteraceae > Palsa-744. Next base: position 8,392 of record DATMPY010000031.1, read on the forward strand.
CAGGAGAACGCATGATCGCCGAGTACGAACCATCCGGTGCCCTGCTCGACCTCTTCGCCCCGTCTCCCACCCAATACTTTTCGCT
>DATMPY010000032.1:0-15174 GCA_035566955.1 Solirubrobacteraceae bacterium
CGAGCGTCATGGCAATGGTCATAACCTACTGCGCCATCGTGTGTGACCAGTCGCCGAACGACACCTTAAGGTGCCAGTGCGACGGGGCAGCGACTACTCACGCCCCAATCCCGCCGAATCACGACCCCGCAAACACACCACCCCCCGATCCGGGCGCACCATCCCCACAATCCCCAACAGGCGTGTTGGATTCGGGGTAACGTCGCGTTGTGCTCGAGATCGAGCGACTCAGCTGGCTGAGGCTGCGTTACGCGGTGCGCGATGATCGCGGACACAGCGGGACGTGGGTGCGCCGCCGCTTCAAGGAGGCGATGACTGGCGAGGTCGACGGCGAGGTGTACGAATTGCAGCGCGATAACCGGAAGCACTTTGCGCTGGTCCAGTCGGGATGTGCGCTTGTCACGGCCGATGCGGGTAGGCGCGGGCGCTGGACGATTTCGGCCGGCGACTCGGTGTACGAGCTGAGGCGGAAATCTGCGTGGCGCTCCGCAATGGAGCTTCGCAGCGGCGAGAGGAGGATCGGCTGGATTCGGAAGGGGAAGGCGCCGCGAGGCAAGGTTCTCTGCGAGCTGCCGCCCGAGTTGTCGCCGGTAGCGCAGGTGTTCGTAGGGTTCGTGGCCCTAACACTTTGGAACCGTGCCGCTGCCAGTTCGGGAGCAGCCACGAGCGGGGTTACCTGATCAGCTTCATAGGCCATGGCAAGCGCGACTCGAGCAGCTGCTCGAGTCGAATGGGCAAGCTGATCGCTCCCTTGCCCAGTCGTGTGCCGACTATGCTCTTGAGCGTGACGAATGAGCGGTTCTCCGGCGCGCGGACCCGGCGCTCAGGCGCCATATGCGCGGTTACTGGGGCTACGCGCACGAGCTGCCGGGCCCGGCGCGCCAGCGCGAGCCGCTTTCAACCGGGGTTGTCATGATTCTCGGGCTGGGACCGCGGCTAGGGCTGGCCAATCGGGCTGATCCGGCGCGGCCGGCGGCCTGGTTCGGGTCCTTTGTGGCTGGTCTCGACGATGGGTCTATGTCGCTATCGAAGACACGGACGCCCACTACGAGCGCGCCAAGGCAGCTGGTGCCGAGATCACGCGCGACATCGAGGACACGCCGTACGGCTCGCGTGAGTACTCGGCGCGCGATCTCGACGGCACACGTGGAGCTTTGGCACATACCGACCCGAGCCGCCGGCCTGAGCGCAAGCGTGGTTTCCCAGCAAACAGGCTCGATCGTTCGCACTCGGGCTACCCGAGACGATCGAGCAGGACCATCACGGCCGGCCCTCGTTCCGCGTCGCGGGCAAGATCTTCGCAACCCTCTGGGATGAGGACCATATGAATGTGATGCTCGACGAGGCGGCGATACTCACCGCTGCCCAGCGCAAACCCGAGACGCGCACGGATTCTGGTGGGGCAAGCGGCCCGGCGCCGTTCACGTAAAAGATCGCCGACGCAGAATGGCGAACCCAGAGGTGTGGCTGTTCTCAAGACACGCCAGCCGATCGATGTGGACGCGGGCCACTCCGCGTCGCGCCCGGGAAGGGCGACGCGCACTATCGTCTACGTGGAGATGGTGCAGTTGTCGCAGCCCACGGCGCCTGGCTCGCCTCTTGTCGCGGAGTAAGCCAAGTCCAAGGCCGGAGAAGGTCGGCGACCAGCTCGAACGCTGGCTGGGGGGTGATGGCGACAAGACCCTGGGCGGCCTCGTTGAGCTCTTCGAGGAGAAGAGCTTCGCGATCCTCTTCGTGCTTCTGCTCGGGGTGCCGGCACTGCCGCTGCCCACGGGCGGCGCGACACATGTGTTCGAGATCATCGCGGTGCTGCTCGCGCTTGAGCTGATAGTTGGCCGCGAGGAGATCTGGCTGCCGCGGCGCTGGCGCAAGCTTGAGCTTGCGGGGGAGAAGCAGAGGCGCTTCATCACTGCACTGATGAAGATGGTCCGCTGGCTCGAGCGCTTCTCCCGACCCCGCCTGCGCTTCCTATTCGACCATCGTTTGAGCAACATCGTCTTTGGGCTGCTGGTGGTTGGCGGGTCCGTCGGTGCCTTTCTCGCCCCTCCGTTCACGGGACTCGACACGCTGCCTGCGCTCGGTGTGGTGCTGCTGTCGCTCGGTGTACTGCTCGAGGATTTCGTCGTCGTGGTCGTGGCGCTCGTCGTCGGCGTCGCGGGTGTCGCGCTCGAGGTCTTGCTGGGCAGCGCGGCGATCCACGGCCTCGGGAATCTCCTTTAGGTGGGCTTGCGCCCGTGAGCCGGTGAATGTCGAGCGCTTGGTGTGAGCTCTCGCCAGCGAACGGCGATCCAGACGGTCTAGTGGCGCCCGTGAGAGTAATGCAGCGCCCCGTTCGTCAGGCTGCCTAGGGTGGCGTTGCTCGGCTTCGAGAGCGCGCGCACGATCCGGCGGCGGCGCTCGAGCAGCTCGGGCTCGCTCAGGCCGAGTATCCGCGCGATCTGCTCGGCGGGGATACCGTGCGCGAACATGCCGAGCAGCGACTGGTCCGGTGGCTCCAGGCCGGCGATCAGCGCGGTGAGCTCAGGCCGCGCGATGGCGGGCAGGGTGCGGCGTCCGTTGCGGGCGGCGTGGATGGCGTCGATCAGCTCGTGGGGCAGTGCGGACTTGGCGATGACCGCGTAGGCGCCGGCGACCATCGCCCCGGCGACGAGCGCCACTCCGGGGAAGGCGGAGTAGACGACGACGCGCGGGGCGATGGGGAGGGAGCCGAGTCGGCAGGCAAGCTCGAGGCCGTTCTCGCCTGCCATGTGAAAGTCGATTACGGCGATCTCGGGGTGCAGCCGCCGCGCCGCGGCAAGCGCCTGGGTGTGGTCGTCAACATTGGCGAGCACCTCGATGCCGGGCTCGTCGCCCAGCAGGTTGGTGAGCCCCCGCAGTATCACGGGATGATCGTCGACCACGAGCACGGTGAGCGATCTGAGCGGGATCGCCGAGGAGACCGGGTGCAGCGGCCCGCGCCGCCGGGCGGGGAGGGGATACACGGATGGAGCGGGGAGCCCGGCGGCGCTGAATGCCATGTCACCGAGGATGCCTTCTGCGTGTGTCGGCGGCTATGGGGTGCAAGCCCCATTCATGGCCCTCAGGGCTCGACGAGGCCGCGACGGATCGCGTAGCGGGTGAGCTCGACACGGTCGCGCATACCGAGCTTCTCGAGCATGTTCGCGCGGTGACGCTCGACGGTCTTCTGGCTGATCGTGAGGGCGTCGGCGATCTGTCGGTTGGTGTTGCCCTCGGCGATCAGCTTGATGACCTGCAGCTCGCGTGGCGTCAGAGGGTCGGGGTGCTCCTCGGCGGGTTCGGTGAGGTAGTGGCGGACGATCTTGTTGACCGCGCTGGGGTAGAGGAACGGCTCGCCGCGCACGGCAGCGCGGCAGGCGCGCACCACGTCGCGGTCGGCGAGCGACTTGAGCACATAGCCGCTGGCGCCGGCCTGTAGGGCCTCGTAGAGGAACTGCTCGTTGTCGTGCATCGAGAGCATCAGGATCTTCAGCGCTGGGCGCTGGCGGTGGATCTCGCGTGCGGCGTGCAGCCCGGTCATACGCGGCATCGAGATGTCGAGGAGGGCGAGGTGCAGGTCGTCGTGGGTGAGCGCCACACGGACGGCCTCCAGGCCGTCGCTGGCCTCGGCGCGGACCACGAGGTCGGGCTCGCTTTCGAGCACCAGCCGCAGCCCCTGGCGCACGACGGCGTGATCGTCGGCAAGCAGAATGTTGGTCTTCAGCGCGGTCACGTGTCCTCGGGGTGGAGCGGAACGTCCAGAGACACCTCGGTGCCGGCGTGGGGGGCGCTCGTGATCTGCAGGGTGGCCCCGACGAGCCCGGCGCGCTCGCGCATGCCGCGCGTCCCGCCACCCTCGCGGCGCCCATGGGGCATGCCGCGCCCGTCGTCGCGGACGCTGAGCGTGAGGCGGTCGGAGCGGAGCTGCAGGGTGATAGTCACGCTGGCGGCGCCTGAGTGACGGATGGCGTTGGTCAGTGCCTCCTGGGCGATGCGGTAGACGACGAGCTCGCGCTCGGGTGACTGGGGCGGGAGGTCCGCGGGGATGCGGCAGGCGATCGGCAGCCCGGACTGCTCGCGCATCCGCCGTGAGAGGGCCAGCAGCGCCCCGGCGAGGCCGAGATCCTCCAGCGGCTCCGGGCGCAGGCGCTGGGCGATGCGGCGGACGTCGTCGATGCTGGCGCGGGTCGTCTCGAGCAGCTGCTCGAGTGGCGGGGTGAGCTCGAGCGGGGCGTCGCGTGAGACGCGCGCCAACCCCAGCAGCACCCCGGTCAGCGTCTGGCCGACTTCGTCGTGCAGCTCCTGCGCGACCCGCAACCGCTCGCTCTCCTGGGCGGAAAGCACCCGCCGCGTGCTCTCCAGGCGCTCGCCCTCGAGCTGGTCGAGCATCTCGTTGTAGGCCTGCGCGAGCTCGGCGGCCTCCGACGGGGCGTTGGGCACCTGCAGGCGCTCCCCGGACTGCAGTGGGTCGACGCGGCGCAGGAGCGCGGGCAGGTGGGTCAGCGGGGCAAGTGCGTGGCGCAGCAGCAGAGCGTTGGCGACGAGCGTCACCACCAGCGTGATGGCGAGGATGGTGGCGTCGTCGGCCGCGATGTGCGCGAACGGGGCGGGGAGCACGATCGCGATCGCGACAGCCATCGTGGTGACGACCGCGGCGTTGAGGGCGAGCACGCGCCAGAAGAGCGGCAGGTACCGGCGACTGGCCACTGGCGGTGGTTCGTGGGAGTCCATGGGCGTGGCCTCGGCAACCGCGGCGGCGGAGCTTGGCGCAACGGCGTCAGTTGCGCCGATGGCGCCATCCGAGCTTCCACGGACGTCGGGGCTCGTGCCGGAGCGATCCGCGATGACCCGCGCGAGATCGGCTTGTTCGTCCGCTGTGTGCACCGCGGATCACGCTAGCGCGCACACACCCCCACCCAGCGAAGATGGGGCCTCGACCTCATGGTGGCCGGGGTCGATCGGCCCGAACATGTCTCGTGTGACTGGACAAGGCTCGACCGGCTGGAAGCCGAGGCGTTCTCAGCGCTCAGGCCGGGGAGCGGCAGAATGGCGGCCCCTCTCCCCACTACGTGTGTGGGCGCCGTTCTAGTTAAACCAGTCACGCGGCACGGGCACGGGGATGGACCCCTGGCCTGTGCCGCTGGTAGCTACGTTTGCGGCAATCGGGAGTCGCCTGCCGATAATGACCGTGTGCGATCTTCAGGGGGGGTGGGCTGGACGGTGGCTTTGATTTTGGGATCGTCCGCGCGGGGTAAGCTCCGTGCCAGGGTGGTGGGCGCGGGGCTTCCTACCCCGCGTCGAAGCGCGGCGTGCCAGCCAATGTGTAATCCGAGCCGGCGTCATCGGCGCGGTGTCGGCCGACGTGCCTAGCTCGGTGGTGAACGGCTTGACAGCGAGGGCGAGGACGCCCACGCCGAGCGCCGCCAGCTTGGGCGGGGCGCGCCGACGAGGCCGCAGATCCGCGGCCTCAACCGCGCTGTACCAGACGCGACGCGACGATGTCCACGAGCGCAAGCATCGCCTTCAGCGGTGGGGTGAGCACCCGCAGCAGGGCGGCCCGGCCCGCTCCCCGCTTGCCCGCCAGGGGCGGGCCGACGGCCCCCGCGAACGCTGCGATGCCGACCAGCGGCCGGATCATGACGGTGATCTCGGCGATCTTGCCCTGCGGGTTGGAGCGCAGCAGATCGACACCCTCCAGCTCCCGTCCCCCCACCTCGGAGCGCCAGAAAAACACGTGCGAATCGCCGGCCGCGAGCTCGTCCGTGATGTCGATGGCGCCCAGCGAGTCGAAGAGGACGCCGAACAGCTCGATCGCCTCATCGTGGCCCCGGAAGGGGGAGGTGAACACGGGCGAGTGCAGCACCACGTCCGCGGCGAGCGCCTCGCCCCAGGCGTGGAGGTCGCGGGTGCGCCATGCTGTTCTGTAAGGATGCTCGTCCACCCGCCGCAATGGTAGAGTACCTCTCCCTAGAGCGATCTATCAAGCGCAGGGAAGGGCCGATCTGAGCGCGATGCAGGGAGCCGATCCAAATGTCCAGAGCGTCGAGCGCGGCCAGCGCGATCCGCGCTCCCCGGCCGGGCCGTCGCTGGGCCTCGCCGGCTGCCGCCGGCGACCCCGGGGATCGCTGCGCCACTATGCGGGCTTCCTCTCGCCCTCCGCCGCCGCCGCCATGCCGCTGCTGCTCGAACGCGACCGTGCGGCGCGTCTGCGGCGGCTGGTCGCCACGGTCGGCGATCGCGCCGCCCAGCGGCGCCGGCCAACCCGGCCGCGGATGCGCGCTCTCACCGCCGCCCCCGGTGGACGACTGCGCTGGCGCGAGGTGCCCGTCCCCGCCTCGCCGGGCCCCCACGGGGCGATCGTGCACCCGATCGCCATCGCCACCTGCGACATCGACTGCCCTCTCTTCCTCGGCGCCACCCAGCTCGCCCTGCCCCTGCACCTCGGGCACGAATGCGTCGCCGAGGTGCTCTCCGTCGGCGAGCGCGTCGCCGCGGTCAGGCCGGGCGATCGCGTGGTCGTCCCCTTTCAGATCAGCTGCGGCGACTGCGCCAACTGCCGCGCGGGGCGCCCCGGCAACTGCCTCGCGGTCCCCCCGCTCTCAGCGTATGGCATGGGGCTCGCCACGGGGCACTTCGGCGGCGCGTTCTCCGATCAGCTCGCCGTGCCCTACGCCGACGCCATGCTCGTCCCCCTGCCCGAGGGCGTCGACCCAGTCGCCGCGGCCAGCGTGTCGGACAACGTGTGCGACGCCTACCGCCATATCGGACCCCACCTGCCCGCACTGCTCAAGGAGGACCCCGACGCCGAGGTCCTGATCCTCGCCGCCCTCTCACGGCCGGTGTTCAGCGCCAGCGTTCCCCTCTACACCGGCCTGATCGCCCGCGCCCACGGCGCCCGCAACGTCAGCCTCGTCGACTCCCGGCCGCACGTCCGCGCTCACGCCGAGCGGCTGGGTCTGAATGCGCTGAGGCCCCGCGAGCTGCGCGGGCGGCCCTCCGCCCCGTTGGTCGTCCACATCAGCGCGGACCCCCTCGCCACCGCCCTTGCCCACACCGCCCCCGACGGGATCTGCACCAGCTCCGGCGGCCTGCACCGCAACGCTCGCATCCCCCTGCTACAGATGTACGTTCGCCGCGCCACCCTCCACATCGGCATCCCCCACGCGCGCGCCCTGATGCCCGACGTGCTCGAGCTGATGGCCCAGGGGCGGCTGCGCCCGGAGGACGTGATCACCGCGGTGGCCCCCCTCGACCACGGCCCCGGCGTCCTGCGCGAGCACTTCCTGGGCGGTGGCGTCAAGACCGTGCTGACCGCGTAGGGCGCCCGCTGGCGCGCGTCCAACGCGCAAGCGGTGGAAACGCATCGACGGTGGTGGGCCGCGCGGGGCTCGATACCTACGATGTCGCCTGCGACCCCGCCAACGCCTCCCGGACCTCGGCCACCGCACTCGCTCCCGCGACCCGCAGCGGCACCGTGGTGCGCATCGCCCGGCAGAAGACGAACGCCCCCTCCAGCAGGCACAGCATCGAGAGCGCCAGCTCCCCCGCCCGCTCCCGGGGGACGCCGGCAGCGGCGAAATACCGGGTGGCGCCCTCGATCCAGCTCTCGAACACCTCCGCCGTGGCCTCCCGCAGCGGCTCGTTGGTGCTCGCCACCTCCAACGCCACCGTGGCGATCGGGCAAGCGTCGGCGTAGTCGGTTTCGAGTAGCGTGTCCGCCGCTCCCGCGAAGAAGGCCCCCACCGCGCTCACCACGTCCGGCGCCTGCGCGGCGATCGTCGCGAACAGCTCGACGTAGAGCCTGCCCGAGGTTCGGATCGTCTCCGCCCCCAGCTGTTCCTTGCCGCCCGGGAAGAAGTGGTAGAGCGAGCCGAACGGCGCATTCGCCGCCGCCACGATCTGCTTGACGCCCGTACCCATGTAGCCCTGGCGGCGGAACAGCTCGGCGCTCGAGTCGATGATCCGGTTCCTGGTGCCTGTCACGCTCCGCCCCTCCTCTGGGCTCTCTCTGGTCTCCCTCTCCGTGTGTGGGGGGGGTGTGGTCTTTTGGGTGAGAGGGTCGATGATAGGTCGGCAAGCCGGCCGGACGGGGACCGATGGAAGTCCCAGGGTGGGGCTGGCGCGCGTGCCGTCCCAAGTGGCGAGTACAACTTCGCCGCTATCTGAAATCGGCGGCTCCCCGGGCGGGGGTCGCCAGGGCGCATACGAGGAGGTGGGTCCCATGCAGGGACAGCCCGATGGGCGGGAAGCGAGCAGGGACGGGTGGCGGGCCGAACGAGCGATCGTTCTACAGATCCTCAGAGAGGATCACCAGGAGCGGTGGTCCCGTGCGGAGCTCGCCCGGGAGATATCGGACTTCGAGGCTCCCATGCTCGAACGGGCCCTTGGGTGCCTGGAGCGCGATGGGGTACTGCACAGTGAGGGGGAGGCCGTCTGGGCTGCCCGGGCTGCACGGCGCCTGGACGAGCTGGAGCTAATCGGCATCTGAGGGGGGCCGGGCGTCCGCGATGCCATGTCCGTCCACGTACCCTGCGATGCCGCGTCCGTCCGCGTACCCCCTCCGGGACGTGCATCGATCCGAGTGGGCGGGCGGCGCGGTTTGGGTCTAGAGAGAGAGGCGCCGGTAGGGGGGTAGCCTCAGGCCGGCTTGCCCCCGCGGCGGTGCTCGATGCCGTCGTCGTGTGCGATCAGGATGTCGCTCACCAGTTCGGGGGCGAACAGGCCGTGCTCCACCACGCCGGGCGTGGTGGAGAGCCGTGTGGAGAGGCGCTTGGGATCTCCGATCGGTCCGAGGTAGTCGGCGATCGGGTTGTCCTCGGGGCTGGGGGCCGCATAGCGCAGGCTCGCGGGGGCGAGCGCGGCGAGCGTGGTGTGCGCCCCGAAGCGCAGGATCTCCAAGGGCACCGGGGGACCGAGCGCGGGCACGGCCTTCTCGGCGGAGGCGATCACCACGAAGCGCCGCGCCGCAGTGGCCACGATCTTCTCGCGGGTGTGGGCCCCGCCCCCGCCCTTGACCAGCCAGCCCCGCGGGTCGATCTGGTCGGCCCCGTCGATCGCGATATCCAGGGCGCCCAGCTCGTCGAGCTCCACCACCACCAGACCGAGCTCCCGCGCGCACGTCGCGGTGGCGGGGGAGGTCGCCACGCAGCGCAGTCCCCCCAGGCCCCGCGCGGCGAGCGCGGGCAGCAGGTGGGCGACCGTGGATCCCGTGCCCAGGCCCACCCGCTGGCCCTCGGCCACGAGCTCCGCCGCGGCCCGGGCGGCGGCGGCCTTCTGACGCTCGCTGGCGGTCTCCGCGATTCCGCCGCCGGGGCTCAAGAACCCGGCGCGGTGAGCGGGGCGGCGGAGTCTGGCTCGGACGGGCGCAGGAGGGCGCCAGTGGGAGGCGCATCGCCCCGCAGGAAGCGCCACACGGCCAGGCACACGAGCAGGGTCATCATCACCGCGCTGCTCACGCACCACGGGCAGATCGCGTGGATCGAGAAGAGCTCGCGCGCGGTGAGGTAGAGGGAGAACCCGAAGCCCATCACGGTGAAGGTCATCGTGGATAGCCGCGTGGTCTCGCTCTCGGGGACGAGCAGCGAGGCCAGGATCACGATGTAGCCGATCAGCCCGATCAGCGCGACGGGCACGCCCACGAGCTTGGAGTAGGTCGAGTGCTGCACCGTCTCACAGCCCCCTCCCTTCAAGCACAGGATCGGGCCCCCGGCGTAGTGGACGTAAGTCAGGTAGCTGGCCACTCCCAGGCCGACCATGGCGATCGCAATCATCACGAGGCGGAGGACGCGCGTGCTCACGTGGCCCTCCCCGTGCTCGGACTGTCGGCGGCTGGCTGTGCCCGGAGCTTGCCCACGTCGTCGCTCGCTCGTCTCAGCCCAGCAGCTTTTCGATGGTGGGGGTGAAGGCCGCGACGTCGGTGTACGATTCGGGACTGAGCTGCTGCATTGAGCCCCCCGTCTTGCCGATCAGGAAGGAGGGGGTTCCCGTGAAGCCCCGCTGGGTGACGGTCTGCGCGTCGCTGGTGATCTGTTCGGCGAGGGCGGGATCGCTGCGCGCCGCGCTCCAGTTGGGGAGGTTCAGCCCTGGCACCTGCTGGGCGAGCCCCTGCAGGTAGCTTTCGGTGACGTAGCCGCTGCTCTCCTGGCCCTGCTCGTGGTAGAAGAGCTCGATGTAGTTCCACCCCAGGTTCTGCTTGCCCGCGGCGAGCGCGGCGATCTGCTGGGTGCGGAATGTTTCCTGTTCCCGGGTCGCGGTCTCCATCGAGCGGTATTCGATCTTCATCTTCCCCGTGCGCACGTATTTGGCGATCAGCGGGGGGAGGGCCCCGAGCGTAAACTGCTTGCAGATCGGGCACTCGAGGTCCCCGAAGTACTGCAGGGTCACCGGGGCTTTGGGGTTGCCCAGGACGTTGCCCGACTGGGGGATGCCCCCCACCATGGTGCTCACCGCGGCGACGGTGGAGTTCTTCTGGCTGCCCGTGGCGAGCCCTTCCTTTTTGCCCCCGCTGGTGGCGAGGACGATCACGACGACGATCACCACCACCGCGGCGATCACGCCGCCGAGCTGCATCATGCGGGTGCGCCGCGCGGCCTGGGCGGCGGCGGCCTCCATCGCCTTGCGTTCGCTGCGCGCCTGCTCGCGGCGCTCCTTGCGGGTGAGGTCTGGGTCGGTGCCCGATGCGGGAGTCATGGATCAACTTTTACCGGTTCTCGATCAAGTTTGCCTAAGGGCCAGTCGTTGGCGGCCCGCGCGGGGCGTCGTGGGGGGCGTGGGGGAGAGGTGCAGAGCAGTGGCCGGCAGCACGAGAGCCCACATGACCGGCAGGACTGAGCCGCGGCCAGAGCGGGCAGAGCCGTGGTCAGAGCAGGGCAGAGCCGTGGCTGGCACAGGGCAGAGCCGTGGACGGCACGGCCCGACCGGGGTGACGCCCTACCGCGATGATCGCCACACTATGGAGATAGAAACACCCGCCTCCGTAGCTCAGCTGGATAGAGCGTCGGATTTCTAATCCGAGGGTCGCAGGTTCGAATCCTGCCGGGGGCATCGACGAAAAGCCAGGAAAATAGGATCTGGTGCGGATTCTCGCGGGAATCGTGCTCGGCCAGCGAGATGACCACGATGCGTTCATCGTCTGGGAAGACGGTGTGCAGGCGCCAACTGTCGATCAGGTGTCGGCAGCACATCGGATAGTCCCCGCCACCGATGGCGGCGAGACGATATCCGCCAGCCTTGCAGCCTTCGCCCTTCAGGCCTGCGATTGCGGCGCCGTAAGCGCGTCGATGTCGCTTGTCGAGGTTCGCGGCAGCTCTGGCGACGCTGCTCGCAACGAGGACGGTGTGGGCCATCGCACGGCTTTTCTCAGGCGGGCTGGAGCTTGCCTTCGGCAAGATCACGCAGGCCCCGACGTACGCTTGGGTTGGAGCGATCCCCGATGTCTTTGATGTAGCTCAGGATCGCCTCAAGCCACTCGTGATCCTGGCCCTTCGCGCGCAGCTCGCGCAGCGCGCGGCCGGTTCTCCGCAGGCTGTCGTGCTCGATCTGTGTGGGCTTGGAGCCTGGGACAGGGGCGAGCGCTCCGCGCTTTGCCCACAGCCTCACGGTTGGCTCAGGGGAGGAGCGCTTTCGTCTCAACAGCTGGTCGCGTGGGCAAGTGCGCGGCAGACTTCGTCCACCCGCTGGGGGCTGAGGGTGGTGATATGTCGGGTCAGTAGCATCTTCCGGACCACGGTGATGTTGTCGGTGCTCACGACGCAGTCGCCGGGCATTCCATCTTCGCGGCCCAGTTCGACCTCGGAGGGGATGCCGCGGATGGTTTGCGTGGTCGGGACGGCCACCAGCTTCTCGAGGCCCGCGATGGCCTCGTTGCGAGTTAGGATCACGAAGGGTCGGGGCTCGTCGTCGGGTGGCTCGTGCCACCACACTTCCCCTCGTGTTGGGGTCACGGTCGCCAGGGCGTGAGTTCGGCCTTGCGTTCCTCCTCGGCGAGGTCGCGCGTGATCCGGGCGGTGGTCTTATCTGTTGTAGCGTCCAGATCGCCCCAACCGTCGACGTTTGTGCCCTGGCGTCTCGCGGCCATGAGCCTAAGGGTCTCGTCTGCCTCCTGCTCCGAGAGCTCGTCCACGAGCTTGTGCAGGCGCTCCTTGATAGTCATGGGCTCGATTGTAATGGCCACCGCCTGGGCGCCAGTCTCGCGCCAGTCGTGTCTCGATCCGGCCGGATTCCACCGGATTCCACCGGCCCTCGATTCCTCATGGATAAGCCAAAACGGCTCCGCAGAGCCAGCGCCGGCTGATCAACGACATCTTCGAGGGCACCGCCGAGATCCAGCAGCTCGCGGTCTCCTGGGCGATCAGCGGGGATGCAGATGAAGTAGCGCTGTAGAGCCGTTTTGGGGCATCGGGGGGCGGCAGCGGGTGCTCGTGAAGGCACGCGGTACGGCAAAAATCTCGGATAGTGGCCGGCAACACGGCGATAGCCGATAATGCGAGCATGCCGCCCAGCGAGTGGACCATCCCCGAGCGTGTCCTTTGCTATCTCGACCGGGCGGATGGGTTTCCGCATCGCGCGGAGGGAGAGGGCGTACTGATCGAGTACGTCCCGAGGACCCATCCGACCGTCTACTCGATGTGCAGACCCAGCTCGGGTGGTTGCGCGTGCTCGGCTTCGACGACGTCGACTGCTACTGGAAGTGGCTCGAGATGGCACTCCTCATCGGCGTCAAGCCGCCACGAGATGCGCTGGCTCGCTGAGCGAATGCCGCGTTCCGGCACCCCTGGCGGGTAGTCGCGGGCAAGCGCGTGACGGCTAGCGTCGGCGAACGCGAGATGGCGACCATGAGCTCCGAATCCCGGGTCGGGCCGCTGCTGCGGGAGTGGCGCAAGCGGCGGGGACGCACCCAGCTTGAGCTGGCACTTGACGCCGGTATCTCCGCGCGACATCTGAGCTTCGTGGAGACCGGCCGCTCCACGCCGAGTCCCGAGATGGTCCTGCTGCTCGCTGAACGACTTGAAGTTCCGTTCCGGGAGCGCAACCACCTGCTGCTTGCCGCCGGTCATGCTCCGGCGTTTCCGGAGCGCTCGCTGCAAGAGCCCGAGATGGCGCCTGTGCGGGAGGCGATCGAGGTGATCCTCACCGGACATGAACCCTATCCCGCGGTCGTAGTGGACCGCGGCTGGAACATGGTCGCCGCGAACTCTGCGATGGCGGCGATCGGCGCCTGGGTCGACCCGGCGCTGCTCCAAGGGCCGGTCAATGTGATGCGGGCCGGTCTGCATCCGCAGGGGTTGGCCCAGTGGACCGTCAATCTGGGTGAGGTGCGAGCGTATTTCCTCGGACGGCTCGAGCGTCAGGTAGCGATCACGGGTGACGTAGATCTCGCTGCGCTGCTGGAGGAGGTGGCGGGTTACCCGGCGCCGGAATACGAGCACGATCCGGCCTCCGAGGCGGCCGCCGGCCAGATCCTCACGCCGCTGATGCGAATGCGTGGTCCAGATGGCGAGGAGCTGTCGTTCTTTGCCACGGTCGCGACGTTCGGCACCGCAGTTGAGGTGACGACCTCCGAGCTCTCGATCGAGCTGACGTTCCCGGCCGACGCGGCGACCGCCGAGGTGCTGCGGAACTTACCTCGCGGGTAATTGACGCCACGATCTTCCCTTGGAAGCATGTGGCCCTCCCACGGACACGGAAGCAGGGCACATGGCGATCACAACACGCGGGCAGGCCGAGAGCGCCACGTACGGCGCAATCAAACTTGCCGGCCTTGCCGGCGTGGTGAGCATCGCGCTTGGGATCGCCGGCTCGATCGTCGATGAAATGCGGACGTTTCCAGGGACCGGCGCAAAGGCGGGTGAGATCGCCGGCTATGTCGATGCGCATCGGTCGGCGTTGCTCGTCGCCATGGTCCTCAGTACGGCCGCGGTGGGGCTCTGGCTCCCTTTCGGTGTCGGCGTCTGGGTGTGGCTGCGGGAAACGACTGGCAGTGTGAGCCTTCTTGCGGTGTGCTTCCTGGTTGGTCTCGTCAGCTTCGTCACGCTCCTCCTCGCCGGCTTCGCCGTCTTCTTCGTGTTCGTCTACCGCGCCCCTGAAGCGTCTGATCCCCGGTTGCTCTACGACCTCGCGTTCGGTCTGCTCGCGATGTCCGGAGTACCAACCGCGCTGGCGCTTGGCTCATACGCGGCGCAGGCGCTCCGCGACAGCCGCCTGCCCGACTGGACAGCGTGGGTTGCCGTCGTGGCCGCGTTGGCGCACCTCGGGCTTCTGGCCTCGCTTGTTATCACGAACGGTTTCTTCTCGCTGGAGGGAGGAGTGATCATCGCGATTCCCGCCACGCTATTCGCCTGGATTGCCGGTACCAGCATCGTGCTACTACGGACGGGCACTTATAAACAAAGTCTCCCGAATGGACCAAGCAGCTCTCCAGCGTGCGCAACGACCTGTACTGGCAGACCCTGCCCTCGAGGACGGCGCGCTGCGCTTCGCGTCCTTACCAGGCCTGCGGGATACCGCAGTGGGGGCACACCACTGTGGTGCTCACCGACGCGGCGAACAGGTAGCCGCACTCGCATGCGTAGGTGGCCATATCGCTGGGGCCGCCCGCGTCGCGTGCTCGCTGGGAGGCGATGTCCTGCCTCGGCGTCGGCACCGAGCGGCGCCCGCTGCGTGCGCGACGTGCGTGGCGGCGCTCGGCGATTGGGTGTAGGAGGCTCCCTCTCACAGCTCTCTACCCATAGAGACTCCCGCCATGCCCCAAGGTTTCGCTGTTCGCCGGCGATTCCCTCGCGGTGGTTTGAGATACTTGGCCGTGATGAACCCTGAGCGCAAGCGCATTGTGCGGCTGGTGGTGGCCCTCAGCGCCGCCGTCCTGCTGGCGAGCGCCCTGATCTACACCAGCTTCACCGCCGCCAGCCCCGCGCTCACGCCCAGCCAGCTCGTCCACGAGGCCCAGCCGGGCCGTAGCTATCAGCTGACCGGGACCGTCGTGCCCGGCTCCGTACGCCACGCGGGGGGGGTGCTCGATTTCAAGGTGGCCGACCGCGCGGGCGCCGCCGTCGCGATCCCCGTCGCCTACACGGGAATCGTCCCTGACCCCTTCAAAGAAGGGCGCGAGATCATCGTCACGGTGGAGAAGCAGGGTGCCGGGTACACCGGCGAACGGAACTCCCTGATCACCAAGTGTCC
>DATMPY010000033.1:0-7789 GCA_035566955.1 Solirubrobacteraceae bacterium
TTCGACGCTGCCCGCGCCTTCGCCCTGATTGGCGGGAGCGTTGTAAGCGATCGGGGCGGTGGTGTCGGTCGCGCCGAGAACCACAGAGACGCCACCGCCAGTGGCAGCAGCAGAGAGTTCCAATTCCGTTCCCGAGATGCGTTGCGCGATCGTAGCGCCCGGGGGAATCCCGGGACCCGAGACGGGATCGCCGACCCTCCAGGTACCGACCACGTCGGTGACCAAGTTGGAGCCAGCCGTGACGGTGGCATGGAGGGTGGAGGTGAAATTGAGCGTGAAGTGGCCGCTGGTGGCGCCGCTGAGCGTGACGGTCTGGCGCTCGTTGACGAGGGCGCCCCGGTTTGCGACATAGACGTCACCGTTACCTCCGGGGGTGTTGTCGACCGCGATGAACGTAGGTTCTTCGAACTGGCCGGGGTTGGGACCGGAGAGGCCGGCCTGACAGCCCGAGGAGCAGACCTGGGCTTCCGGAGCACCGGTGTGGACGCCCCAGCCCCACGCGTCGATGAATTCGCCCAGCGGCCCGAACTTCTCGACACGGTGATTGACGGTATCGGCGACGTACACATCGCCGGTCGCCTGGTCGACCGCGGCGCCCGATTCGGGGGTGAACCCGAACTGACCCGCCGCGGTCCCCGGAGAGCCGAAGGAGGCGAGCAAGGCGTGTTCTTCCGCGGCCGCGGCGGGCGAGGAGCCGAGGGCGAGGAGTAGCGCGAAGGGGAGCAGCGGGGCGAGCAGGCGGCGCGCGGCGCGGACGCGAAGGACGCCGGTGTCGTCGGCGCGCGCCGACGCCCGGAGCGCCTGGTGTTTTGGCTGACTTGGGTGATCCGTCATGTCGCTCTCCTTTGTCGATTGCGAGGGACAGCGAGGCGGCTCAAAGCCGCCCCGCTGTGTTCCCGTCAGCCGATCCGCACCTGCCGGCGGACCGTGGTCGTGTGCTGTCCATGACCGTAGGTCAGCGTCAACGTGTAACGACCGGCACGAACCGTACGGCGAGCGTTCAGTTGCACGCCGCGCTCGCTCGCAGTGCCGGTCGCATAGACCACCCCGGCACGGGCGAGCGACGCACGGGCGGCGGAGCCCGTCGCGGTAAACTTGACCGTCCCCGAAACGAGCTTCGTCGTGCACTGCTGTTTCTTCTTTTTCTTGACGACGACCGTCTTGCACGTCACGAGCTGGATCTGGCCGGCCGCGCCCGCGGGGCCCTGCGGACCGGCGGCACCCTGGGCCCCCTTCGCTCCGGCCGGACCGGTCTGACCCGCGGCGCCGTTGGCGCCGGCCGGACCGACTTTACCTTCTTTGCCTTCGGCGCCCTGGCTCTGCTTGATGACTGTCACTTCAGGGCTGGCGGAGGAGACGGTCACGCCCAGCGGGTAACGGTAGGTGACGGTCGCCCTGCAGGCGAGTTTGGCGCCCGCGCTGCCGGCGCCCGGCGTGTATGTCGAGGCTGTCCCGGCGGGCCCGGCGACCGGGGCGCCGTTGAGCAGCCACTGCACGGCCGGGGTCGTCGAGGAGGCCAGGAGGCCGCCGTCGAACGGCTGCATCCCCGCCCAGTCGGCCCAGCGCTCGCCGCCACAGGTCTGCTGGGTCTGTTCCTGCAGCGAGCCGATCACGCTGGGCGCATCCAGCGAGGCGGCCGGCGCATCGACCCCGACCTGCCCGATCGCCGGGGTCGTGCCTTCGTCGGCGAACCACATGTTGCCGTCCGAGCCGGGGGCGATCGCCTGATAGGGGAAGGTGCTGGAAAAGGCAGGCTTGCTGCCGGAGGGGGCGGCGATCTCGGTGATCGTGCCGCCAGGGCTGATGCGGCCGATCATTTCGACGCCTTTTCCGGGGGCCGCGGTGCCCTGATCGGTGAACCACATGTCGCCGTCGGGACCGGCGGCGATGGAGATCGTAACGCTCTTTTCTCCGTTTTCCTGGAGGCCTTCTTTGAACTCCGTGATCGCGCCGGAGGGCGTGATGCGCCCGATCTTGCTGCTAAATCCGTAGCCACCGACCAAGTCGGTGAACCACATGTTGCCATCCGGGCCCGCGGCGATCCCCCACGGAAGGCTCAGCGTGGGCAGACCACCGCCGCTGAACTCGGTGATCGTGCCCGCGGGGGTGATACGGCCGATCGAGGAGGCGCCGCCATAGAGGACGGACCTGTCGGTGAACCACATGTCGCCATCGGGGCCCGCAGCGATCGCGGTCGGAGCGCTCACCGCCTGCAGGCCTGCGTTCAGAGCGTCGCCCGTCTTGGTTTCGGTGGCGTTCGCGGAGAGCGTGAGCCCGGTCGCGCCCGGCCCGCAGGAAGGCGAGCACGCAGCGATCGTCGTTCCAGCGGGGATACCTTCGCCGTAGATCGAAGCGCCGACGGTGAATTCGCCGCCGGGGGCGATCGCGAGGCTGGAGACCGTATCCGACCCCGCGGTCAGCGCTTGGCCGGTTTTGGTGCCGGTGGCGGTGGCGTTCGCAGAGAGCGTGAGCCCCGTCGCGCCCGGCCCGCAGGAAGGCGAGCACGCGGTGATCGTCGTCCCGGGGGGGATGTCTTCACCCGTGATCGTCTGACCGACGGCGAAGCTTCCGCTGCTGGTCACGACGCTGGTGATTTCTTTGGAGTTTTCAGTCGTGGTGCCTTCGCCGGCGGCGGGACCGAGCAGGTTGCCGGCGCCCTTCCCGCCGAAGAACTCGGTGATCGTGCCCGTAGGGGTGATGCGGCCGATCATGCTGCCGCCGCCGACAAAATGGCCGAAGTCGGTGAACCACAGGTTGCCATCGGGGCCCGCGGCGATCGACAACGGAGCGCTTTTGTTGCTCGCCTGCAGGCCGGCGCTGAACTCGGTGATCGCGCCCGCGGGGGTGATGCGGCCGATCGCCTTGATCGTGCCGTCGTCGGTGAACCACATGTTGCCGTCGGGGCCCGCGGCGATCGAGACGGGACTAGCGCCGCTATGCAGGCCGGCGCTGAACTCGGTGATCGCGCCCGTGGGGGTGATGCGGCCGATCGCCGGGGTGGTGCCGCCGTCGACGAACCACAGGTTGCCTTCAGGGCCGGGGGCGACGGAGAGCGGGTGGGCGCCGGTGTTGAGGCCGGTGCTGAACCCGGTGAACGCGCCGAGCGGGGCGGCCGAGGCGGCGGCGGTCGAGAGGGCCATCGCGAAGACGAGGGCCGCAACAGCCAGGATCGCGGGGATCCCGAATCGCGTGCGTAGTAGTGAAAGCATCATGGGTTATCTCTCCTCCAAGGAGTCGGAAGGGGGCAGGCAAGACCCCTCGGTTGTTGTGTGGCGGGTGTCGATGTTGAGCCGCTGCGCGACCTGCGCGCCGAGCGGCGTCAGCCCCCACGCGTTGGGCTCGCCGCTGAGGTGTCCCCCGCCGGTGTTGACCATCAAACCCAGACCCTCCAAACGCCGCAGCAGCTTCGAGATCTGCCCCGGGTCGGAGATCCCCGCGTGTTCACCAACCACGCGGTTACTGGCCCCCGGCTGGGACGCGATCGACTCGAGCACCCGCGCGGTTCGGTAGGTCAGGCGCATCGGGGTCTCCGCCAGCGGATCGCGCTCGCCCGCCAGCCCCACCGACATACCTGCCGCGCTCGCCGCGGATACCGACCCCGGCGCGGGGCGGGCCTGCTCACGCCGCGCCGCCGCGGGGCCAAGATAGGGCAGCACGAGCAGGCCCATCAACTCGCCGAACAGGTCCGTGAGCGGCGCGCGCTCGCGGCGCAGCAGCCGCGCGTGGACGATCGCCAACGCCGCGCCGACGAGACCCTCGGCGGTCAACGCGGTGCACTGCGCTCCCCGCGGGCCCTCGCCGCGGCCCTCGTCGAGGACTCCGGCCAGACGCGCGAGAACCGCCTCGCGGCGCTCCAGCACCCCCGCGCCGCTACGCAACGCCTCGATCACGCACACCCGCGCCAGCGCCGGCTCGCGATCGAGGAGACAGAGAATCACCCACAGGCCGCGACGGACCCGCTCACGCCACGCCAAACCCTCCAGGCCCGCCGCGGCGATCTCACGCTCGACAATCCCCACGATGTCCTCGAACAGCGCCGCCAGGCACGCCTCGCGATTCTCGAAGAGCTCATAGAACGTGCGTCGCGAGATCCCCGCCCGCGCGGTGATGCGCCCGACCGTCGCGTGCGCGTACCCGTACTCCTCGATCGCACCGAGCGCGCCAATCAGCAGCCGCGAGCGCTGGATCGCGGCGACCTCCCCCCGCGGCAAGCTCCCCCGCGAAGGAATCCGCGCAGGCCGCGCCGGAGTCCCCGCCGGGCGCGGCGGAGTCCCCGCCGGGCGCGCCGGTCGCGGCGGACCCCCCGCCGGGCGCGACGAACCCCCCGCCGACTGCAGCACGCCGCGCGCTGGCGCCTGCCGGGCGCCGCCACCGGCCCCCACCGCGCCAGAGCCCACCCTGGCGCGCCGCTGCCCGCCCATGCCGGAGCGCGCCGCCGAACTCTCACGAACACGTGCGCGCACCACTACACCACCACCCGAAAAGACCCGGCCGGCGAGCCCACCGTAGACGCAGAGAACCCCGCCCCCGCGTACGGAGGGAACAGGCGGCGCCGCGGCGCCAAACGACGAGTGCTAGTGGCTGCCCTTAGGGCACAAGAGAGAGAGAGAGAGAGAGAGATGCGGCAGCGTCAAGCTGACGCATCTAGGTACGCCCGGCCAACGGGCGGCGTCCATAACCGGCACGTATCTCCCTCCAGAAACCACGCTAAACAAGCTCCCTCATCGTTTCGACCCGGCCCTCTCCCTGAAAAAAAGACCCTCGATGCGCTTTGCAACGGTCGACCACCAGGGGTAGACCTCAACCAGACTCTATGTTTGTGTTCGGCAACCACCTGGCTGCCGCGACCGTTACATCATACGCACGGCCATCACTTCTTGTCAAGGGCAAACCGACATGAAGTCCGCCCTCCCCGCACGGATGCAGCGCCCACCCGCTTCGCACGATACGCCGTAAACTCAGATGGATACTAGAGATTAGCCTCTCAGATACGAGCGCATACAGGCTGATCACAGCGGGACATGGTGTGCCAAGAGGTACTCAGCGAGCGCGCTTAAAAGATATCTGGTCCCCTTATTGTCACGCGGGGGAGAGTCAACCTGCGGGAGATCAGCCGCGGAGCCAGCCCTCACACGCGAGGCCGGGGATGCGCTCGCCTTCGCGGATACGGTCGACTCTCTCCTCCCCTGCGCGCTCTGTTGAGTAGGGGCCGCCCGAGCGTTTCCTCCCAAGCGCGGGGTACGGTAGTTGGCATGGATCGAATCCCGTCCGGCGCAACCACTCCACGAGTGATATCAGATTCGGAGCATGATATCATCACTTCCGTGAAGCAGCTACTCCTCCGTGTCCCCGAGGACCTCCACCGACGGATCGCCGCGCGCGCGGCGCGCGAGGGCCGCAGCATGAACGCGGTCGCCAGCGCGATCCTCGACGCCTCCACGGACGCCGATTTGGGCGCCCCGCCCACCCCACAGGAGCGAGTGCGCGCCCGAGCGGCCGCCCTGGGAATGCTCAGCGAGGTCCCCGCGCGCCCGGTGGGCAAGGCCGAACGCGAACGCATCATCGCTTCGACTCGAGGTATTGGGCCGATAGTAGATCGGCTCATCGACGAAGACCGTGGTCGCCTGTAGTGATCGCCTACCTGGACTCCTCCATGCTCGTACGCTCCTACCTGAGCGACGAGGACGGCCACGAACAGGCCGTAGCGTTGCTCGAAGACCCGAACGTCACCGCGGTCACCGGGACATGGACCCGGATCGAGGTATCCGGGGCGCTGATCCGCGCGGCGCGATCGGGCCATCACAAAACCGACGAGCACGGCCTGCTCGCCACTCTAGACGCGGATCTTGACACCGGCGGACGGGTAGCAGAGCTCACCATCCCCCAAGAGAACGTCGAGGACAGGGCACTCGAACTTGTGCGCGCACACCCACTTCGAGCTCTGGACGCCTGGCACCTCGCCGTCGCCTCGCTCACCGTGCCCGCACTCGCTCAGCCCGAGCAAGAGGAGATCGCGTTCGCCTCCCGCGACGAGGACCAGGCGACCGTCGCCGAACAACTGGGCTTCAAACGCATTTGAACGCCGCTGAGCCATACGTGCGAGCGGGAGCGCGCTCCGACCGACGCGCGGTGGAAGCGCACACCGCTGCGCGTTCCCCCTCAGACGAGGCTCGCGACGTACGCGTCGGCGTCCATCAGCGTCTCGGCCTCGGAGGGGTCAGCGAGGCGCACCTTGACGAGCCAGCCGGCGCCGTAGGGATCGTCGTTGATCGCCTCGGGCGCGTCGGTGAGGGCGTCGTTGACCGCGACGATCTCCCCGGAGAGGGGGGCGATCACGTCGGAGACGGCCTTGACGGACTCGACCTCGGCGTAGGGCTCGTCCTGGGTGAGGGTGGTGCCCACGGGGGGCGGCTCGCAGAAGACGACCTCCCCGAGGGCGTCCTGGGCGTACCAGGTGATGCCGAGGGTGGCGTGCGGGTGGGTGGGATCCGGTTCGATCCGGGCCCAGTCGTGCTCGGCGTGGTAGAGCAGATCATCGGGGTAGCTGGCGGCGGCCATTCACGAGCCCTTTCGGTCGAGCGATGTCACGGGAGCGGCTGCACGGTCGCGGGCTGACAGGCCCGACGAGCGTGACGGAGCGGTGGCCTTTCAATAGGGCGGCTTTCTCCTTCACGATCCCGAGCTGACTGGCGCGGTGACCGTGCTGGAGTGGTGGCCTTTTCGGTAGAGCGGCTTCTCCTTCACGATTGCGGGGCGGATCTTGCCACGAACGTCGATCTCGATGCGGGCTCCCACGGCGGCGCGCTCGGCGGGCACGTAGGCGAGGCCGACACCGACCCCGAGGCAGGGAGAGAGCGTGCCGCTCGTCACCTCCCCACCACCGACCACGGGGTTGCCCTGGCGGGGGATTCCGGGGCCGTCGATCGCGAACGCGACCAGCTTTTCATGTGAGGACCCACCCACCCCGGCCTCGCGCGCGGCGCGCACGGCGTCGGCGCCGATGAACCCGGTGTCCTCCTTGCAGCACCACCCTAGGCCGGCTTCGATCGGGCCGCGCTCCACGGAGAGGTCGTTGCCGTAGAGGTGAAAGCACGCCTCCAGGCGCAGGGTGTCGCGCGCGGCGAGGCCCGCGGGGGTGGCGCCGCGGCGCACGAGCTCATCCCACAGACGGGGGGCGTGGTCTGGTGCGAGCAGCAGCTCGACCCCATCCTCCCCGGTGTACCCGGTGCCGCACACCAACACGGCGCCACCGGCGACCCTGCCCTCGGCGGCGGTCATCCGCGGGGGCAGGGGGCTGTCGGCGACGGCCTGCACGATTTCCCGGGCGCGGGGGCCCTGCACGGCGAGCATGGCGTACTCCGCGATGCGATCGTGCACCGCGACGTCGAACCCCTCGGCGTGCGCGCGAAACCACTCCAGGTCGCGCTCGTGGTTGGCGGCATTGGTCACGGTGAGGAAGCGTTGGGCCGCCAGGCGATAGGTGAAGAGATCATCGAGCACCCCCCCATCCTCGCGGCAGAGCACGCTGTACTGGGCGCCTCCCACAGGGATTCGGGCCACGTCGTTTGAGAGCACCCGCTGCAGCAGGGCCAGCGCCTCGGGACCACTGGTCTCGATCTCGCCCATGTGGGAGACGTCGAAGATCCCGCAGCCGGTGCGCACCGCGATGTGCTCCTCGCGCACGGGGGTGGGTGGGCCCGAGTAAAACACGGGCATCTCCCAGCCCGCGAACTCCACAAGCTTCGCGCCAGCGGCGACGTGCCGGTCGAACAGAGATGTGCGCCGCGGG
>DATMPY010000034.1:0-23956 GCA_035566955.1 Solirubrobacteraceae bacterium
GGGTGACGGTGCTCTGACCGTTGAAGTGCATCGTGACCTCGTACTGTTTGAGAGCCGCGAAGACGGGGATCAGCTGCTCTCTGCCATGGAGGTCTTCCGTCGGCTCGGTGCCCACGCCGTTCATGTAGACGAGGAAATGCGTGTCCTCCGTGAAGAGGGCCTTCTGCCCCTCCGCCTCGCGACGGTCGGCGCAGTGAGCATATGCGTCGATCAGCTCACGGATCGCGAGCCGGTCGGCGGCCTCTTGGGGTGTGATCGAGGTGTGCTCCATGACGTCCTTCGTGCCCGTTGCCGCGAGGCGCGCTGAGGCGGACTCGGGGCATGTTAGCGCGGCATTGTGTGCCTCACGCCCGGCCGTCGTGGTCCAGTTGACCGTCGTGGGGGTGATGGCAATCGAGTCGAGCTTGATGTCTCCGGTGGAGGATGACCCCAGCTCGCGTGGCTTGCCGAGCGAGCGGGACAGCGCGCGCATCAGGAGCACCTCCTGGGCCAAACCGTCTGAGCCGATCACCGCCACGGTGCCATCCGGGGCGATCGCGAAATGGACCTCGGCGTCGGGTGCGACGGGATCGCTTGGGCTGTTTTCCGGGCTGGCGACATTGAATTGCCCAAGCTTGACGACCCTCGTCCTGATGTCGACCCAGACGAACGAACTGTCCTCGGCGACGCCCCCTTCCTGGCGCGCGAGGAAGCCCAGCCTGCTGCCGCTGAGGGCAAAGCTGTTGGCCGACTTGAACGTGCCGACCGCGCCGTCGTAGAGAACCTGCGGCCTGTGCTCCCCGCGTAGGCAGGCGTAGATCACCTGATGGGGCAGTGGGTGTCTGGGGTCCGAGCGGTCGATGCGCTCGAGCGAGAACGCGCGGATCCCGCGCTTGTGAACAGCGTCTGACCCGACCGGCAGGTGGCCGGCGAGTCAGCGCGTGCGAGCGCTGCCGGTACGCCGCCGAGCACGACCGCGAGTACAT
Source organism: Solirubrobacteraceae bacterium (assembly GCA_035566955.1). Classification (GTDB taxonomy): domain Bacteria; phylum Actinomycetota; class Thermoleophilia; order Solirubrobacterales; family Solirubrobacteraceae; genus Palsa-744. The sequence goes on from DATMPY010000034.1 coordinate 966, forward strand.
CGATGAGCGCAACCGGCCCCAGCGCCCACCCCTTCAGCTCGATCCGAGCACCACGATCGCCGACAGGGCTATTCATAGCTTCCTGACTCGTGCAGAGGATATGCAGTGTTGAATGCGCTGCGTCGTCGCCGAGCAGCAAGATGCCGCTTGAGTTAACGGCGGTCGAAGATCACGATCGGGATCCTCCGTCCTTTGGCGTTACGTTGATAGAAGTCGTATCCGGGGAACATCGCGACCAGCTCCTCCCAGAGGCGGTCGCGCTCCTCGTCGGTGGCCAGGCGCGCGTGGACCTTGTGAACCTCGGGGCCGATCTGAATCGTGGTATCGGGGTTTGCCATGAGGTTGTGGAACCAGGCGGGGTGTGTTGGCTGGCCGCCCTTTGAGCCTGCCACGACGATCGCATCGCCGTATTCGTGGTACATGACGGGAGACGTCCGTTTGGTCCCACTCTTCGCGCCCGTGTGGTCGACCAGGGCTATTCTGGCGTGAGGCCAGCCTGGGAGAGCGCCGCCGACCCTTCCGCCAGTCCTCCGATAGAGCGCCACATGGATTTTCGTCGAGCGGCGTCCGGCGTACACGCCGCGCTTGTTGATGAACTGTGAGCTTGAGGATGTGAGCTTTCCGAGTAGGGACATAATTCTCCTTCTAGTTCGCTTCACGACTTGGGCACCACTGCGATTACGGCTACTAGCGCGAGCGTTTCTCCGAACAGGGCCTCGTCAACCTCGATCGGGTCGATGATCTTTTCAAGAGATAGCCCGGTGAAAAGGGCATAGATGCCCATGACCAGGCGCTCGGCTGGGACTGTCAAACTCAATTCCCCTGCTTCTAACCTCGTTCTCGAGCAGGTAGACAAGAGCCTTCTTGCGGGCCCGAAAGCAAGCGCGAAAGCGTGAGCCGATCTCCTCGTCTCGCGACGCAACCGAGCAGAATTCATGGAACAGCTTCCCCCACGCTCGCTCTTGGCTCAAGTAGTCGGCGAACATAGATCCGACGTTGATTGTCTTGCGCTTGGTCGAAGCCTCTTTGTCGAGGAGCGCCTCGATGCGGTCGATATGCGACTGAAACCGCTGTTCCACTATCTCGAGCAGGAGCTCGCTCTTGCCCGTGAAATCGAATAGGCGACCTTGCGTGTGTAGCCGGCTCGCTCTGCGATGTCCTCCAGCGAGCTCTCGGCATAACCACGAGCTTCGAAGACTTCGAGCGCTGAGCTCAGCAACCGCTCACGCGTTTGGCGACGCTGCTGCTCGCGCGTCAGACGACGTGGTCGCTTTTTTTAGGCATACATCGTGCACCTGGGAACATAGTGTACCAAGGGGCTGGGCACTCGAGAAGCGCCCGGCAGCTTCCGGTGAAGTGCTGCGATGACTGTTTGCGACGTAATCGCGATTATTTGCTAGCCTATGGCCTTGAGTCCCCTGCTCGAAGAGAGGCCCAACGCGTTCACGATGTCGGCGGCCTATCGGATCGGACGATTGCCGTTGCGACGAGAGCGAAGCTGAGCACTGTGCGGGGTGGCTTTGCAGGTCGCAGCGAGCCGACGGGCACACGCGCCCAGCGGCTTATAGAGCTCGGCGAGATGATCCGACGCCTCGCCAGTGTCGTGCGCCCCGAGTCGATCGCAGTCTGGCTGAACCGGCCGATCCTCGCGTTGGACGACGAGAAGCCGATCGAGTTGATCGCCCGCGGCGAGTACCGGCGGGTCGCCAAGTTGATCGCTGAGATCGAGTACCCCGGCGTCTCCTGACAGTGAGCCTCCTCCCCGTCCGCGCTCGCGCCGTCGAGGGCAGTGGTGAGCGTACATCGGTCGGGATCACCGAACTTTCACAAGACCCGACGGATGGGATCATTAGCTTTTCGGGCATGGCTCCGGTGAGATGCAAGATGACGTGTCCCTCCGGACTGAGGCAGCCGATCGGGAGGACTTGGAGGATGGCGGAAACTCTGCATTCGGGTTGTAGCGTTGTTTCGCTGACGGTCAGGCGGATCACGCTCGCTCTTGCCTTCGTGTGGCTGGCAGCTTTTTCCGCCAGCTCGACCGCAGCAGCGTCGAGCAGTTGGTCCAGCTACGGGTTCAGCTCCGCCAACACCCGCGCGAATACCGGCGAGACTGTGCTGAATGCGACCAGCCTCGGGGGGGTCGCAAATGGCTGGGTGTTCAGCGATCCCTCGTCAGCCTACGAGGAGTACAGCGAGCCGGCTGTTTACCACGGCGTCGCTTACTTCGGCCTGCGCAACGGCGTCGTCTACGCTGTGGCGCTCAACACCGGGCGCTTGCTCTGGTCGTACCAGACCGGCGGTTCCGTGCTAGCGACGCCGGTCATTGCCGGCAACACGTTGTATGTCGGCAGCTTCGACGGAAACTGCTACGCCCTAAGTCTCAGCACGGGCGCGCTCATCTGGAAGTACACGACCGGTGGGATCGTCGCGTCTCCGGTGCTGGGAGACGGGCGCGTGTATTTCAGCGATACGGACGGTAACATGTACGCGATCGACGCGCAGACAGGAAGCCTGGCCTGGGAGCACACAGCGACGACACCCGGGCATAGCTACTCAGATGCGGTGTTCTCGGCGGGCAAGGTTTTCTACAGCGCTTGGACCGAAAACGGGGAACCGGCGGATGTGATCGCGCTCGATGCTGTCAGCGGGCAGCCGATATGGAGCAACCTGATCTACGCGACGTGGGATCCGTCCAGCGTCTCAGACCCGACGGTTGCGGGTGGCATGGTGTATGCGTGGGCCATGGCGGGAAATGCGAATGGGAACCTAGCGGCCTTCTCCGCCGCGACCGGAAAGCGCATCTGGTACGACCCCGGTTATTGGTTCGGTGGGGACACGGCCTTTGCCCACGGTTTGCTGTTTGAGGGTTACGGCTACAACAATCCGGCCCCCTGCATTCCGTACAGGGGCGGTAACTGTGGCTACCCCGAAGGCAGTGGGATCGTGGCGATGAGTCCGCGGACCGGTGCGCCTGTATGGGACGACCCAGGAGCACAGGATACGCTGACGATCGCCGGCAATCTGGTTTACGGTAGTTTCACATCCGAAGGCACCACAGCGTTTGGGGCCGCCGAAGCAACCGACGGACGGATCGTCTGGCGGGACCCGGAACTGGACGGCATGAGCGGCCCGACCATCGCAGGCGGAAGCATCCTCTTCCCGAGCGGAAATGCAATCTGGGACTACCAACACCGGTTGGTGAACACCGAAAGCCCGATCATCAGCGGTACGACCAAAGTCGGCGACGATCTCAAAGCAACAGCCGGAGTGTGGACGGGCGCGGTCAACAAGCTGAGCTACTCGTACGCCTGGGAGGAATGTGCCGAAGCGGCAGCCACCAACTGCACTGCGATCCCAGGTGCGACCAAAGCTTCCCTCAAGCTCTTGACGGCGGACGCTGGTAGGTATGTGACCGTCGTGGTCACAGCCAGCAACGAAGATCAGGGAGCTCACGCCAGCGCGGTAGCGGTTGGGCCCGTGGCGAGTGGCTGACCGTCGATGTGAACGGGGTTGGTCGTAGGCCCTGATTGCCGTATGCCGTCCGGTTCGACGCTGCACGAGATGGCCTCGCGGGGGAGATCACCGAGCTCTGCGCTCAACACGATGCTGGATCGCCTCGAGATGCGTACGCCCGATAGCCTGGCTCAGGCTGCGTGATCGCCGTAAGACCCAGCGAACCCCTGAGTGCGCCTGCCGTAGCCGCACACGCAGCGACCCAGATGGTTCGATTAGCGCTGCTTTCTTCACTAATCGGAGTTCTATCGAACCATGATCTCCAGGGGTCATTGGCCCGTCTGGTCAAGAAACTCGCTGCCGTACGGACGAACGGCGGACCTCGACGGCCGGTTGCGGCCTGCCGGCAGCAGCCTCGACGGCCGGGTTGGGCGCTGAAGGCTGTCGCCCAAGCGCTGGCCAATCGGGACGAGCCGATGCGAGCCAAGGACATCCATGCTGCGGTTGAAGCGTCGCTAGGGGCGCCGGTGGCGTGGTCTTCGGTCAAGGCTGCTCTGGCTGCCAACGTCTCGGGTACTTCGCCCCGCTTCGTGCGAGTGGCGAGGGCCGGTAGGTGCTGGCATAGGGCTCGTCGGCGGGGGGCACCCGCGTGCGCTCGTCCGCAACACCCGTCCGCGCCGCGCCTCATGATGGCGCCGTGCCCCGCGTCAGCTTCTTCTACGGCATCGTGATCACGATGTATTTCTACGACCACCAGCCGCCCCACTTCCATGCGCAGTACGCCGAGCACCACGCGGTGATCGCGATTGACGGCACGAGGGTGCTCGTGGGCGAACTGCCGGGCCGCGCGCTCAAGCTTGTGGCAGAGTGGGCAGCCCTCCACCGTGCGGAGCTCGAGGCCGACTGGGAGCGCGTATACGGCGGAACCGTTCCCGAGCCGATCGACCCGTTGCCGTAAGATGGGGCGATGGTGTTCGTGACTGTGACGTCGGTAGAGGTGCTCGGCCACTACCGGCTCCGACTCGGCTTCAGCGACGGCAGCCGGCGCGACGTCGATCTCACCGGAGAGCTGCACGGCCCGATCTTCGAGCCGTTGGCCGATCCGGACTTCTTCGCGCAGGTGCGGGTGGACGACGAACTCGGCACTGTCGCCTGGCCCAACGGCGCCGATCTCGATCCACTCGTGTTGCACGGGGACTTCGAGCCGGCCTCCCGCTTCGTCCACCACTAATCGCAGACGACGATCTCGATCACCCTGCCCGCTGCGACGGGTAGGCGTCAGCCAGCCTGCGCCGGCAGCTGCCATTGAGTACGGGCGCGGTTCGCGTGCGTAGCGCGAGAGCGCTACAGCTTGCGGTTCTGACTGTCTTCTGCGGCTGCTGGACTGAGATGCCTCAGCAAACGGTTCTGGTGTTCGCGGTAGGCGGCTCTGCCATTGCGGTGCGGTACGTCGATGCGGATGAGCGGCGGGTGACCCATTGCGGGCGTGGCGAGGTCGCGAATGCGTCGTAGTAGGCCCTCTTGTGTTGATGTGGCGCTCAAGGTGCTCAGGTTTCCGCGCAGCACGATGTAGATGCGCTCCACTGCCTTCGCGGCGGCGAGTACTTTGTCGGGCAGTCCCAGGTGCCCTTGCTGGCAAAGCCAGTTGAGGGACTGCTTCCCAAGGTTGATGCCGTTCGCTGCTGCGGCTTCTTGAATTCTCGTTTGGCAATCGCCTCGTGCCACGAGGCACACCGTAGCTGGGTGGTCATCTCCTCGGACCCTGGTGCGCCACGGTGGGGCGCTTCTGCGAACCGGGGGCTGAAGATCGCCGTGAGACTCCATGAACTCTGAACGCACCTGCCATAGCCCGTCACATTCAGCGACCCACATGATTCGATTAGCGCTGCTTCTCCCTCAGAAATGGGCCCGGCAGGACTCGAACCTGCGACCTACCGATTATGAGTCGGCAGCTCTAACCAGCTGAGCTACGGGCCCGCCCCGCGCTGGCGAGGGCGCGGTGGGGCAGACGCTACCAACCCGTGGCGGGGCGGGCGGAGACTGGCGGCTCGCCGGGCGGCCAGCCGAGCGATCCTGCGCCCCCGCGTTGCGCGGTCCCTCCGGGAATGGTTTGATTCGGCCTGTCAACAACGAGGAGGCGGATGCGCATGGCGGAACGGGCGGCGATCGTTACGGGGGCTTCGAGCGGGATCGGGCTGGCGATCGCGCGGGTGCTGGGGCAGGAGGGCCACGCGGTGACGATGGCGGCGCGGCGGGCGGAGAAGCTGGAGGGCGCGGTGGCGGAGCTGGCCGCGGAGGGGTTGGACGTCCACGGCGTCCCCGCGAATGTCTCCCACGAGGAGGAGATTCAGAAGGTGGTGGCGGCCCACCGGGAGCGCTATGGGCGCCTCGATGTGCTGGTCAACAACGCGGGCGTCGGGATCGGGGCGTCGCTGGCGGACATCCAGACGAAGCGGCTGGACATGCAGCTGGACATCAACCTGCGGTCGATCGTGATCTTCTACCGGGAATGCCTCGATCTGCTGAAGGAGGCGGGGGCGGAGCACCGGGGGGCGCTGGTGGTCAACACGTCCTCGATCTCGGGCAAGCGGGCGGAGGCGTGGTTGTCGGTGTACTCGGCCTCCAAGCACGGGGTGGTGGGGTGGACGGAAGCGATGAACAAGGAGCTGGGGGCGGAGGGGATCAAGTCGATCGCGCTGTGCCCGGCGTTCGTGGACACCCCAATGACGGACTTCGTCAAGGGCCAGGTGAAGGCGGAGGAGATGATCCGCCCGGAGGACATCGCGGAGGCGGTGCGGTTCATGCTGCGGCTCTCGCCCGCGTGCGTGGTACCCGAGATGATGTTCGTGCGGCCCGGGGACAACCTGTGAGGTCGAGGAGGCTCCGCCAGCTCGCGGGTGGCGGCACGTGGAGGGCGGGGGACTCATCCGCCCCGGCGTGTTCGTGCGCCCCGGCGACAACCTGTAGGGTGGGCGCACGATGAAGCTCGGGGTGCACATCGGCTACTGGGGCCTGGGCCTCACATCGGAGGACCAGCTGCGCATCGTGCAGGAGGCGGAGGGGCTGGGCTACGACTCGGTGTGGGCGGCGGAGGCGTACGGGTCGGACGCAGCCACGGTGCTGGGGTGGTTGGCGGGCCAGACCTCGAAGATCCGGCTGGGCTCGGGGATCTTCCAGATGCCGGGGCGTTCGGCGGCGATGACGGCGATGACGGCGGCCACGATCGACCAGCTCTCGGATGGGCGGATGATCCTGGGGATCGGCTCCTCGGGCCCCCAGGTGGCGGAGGGGTGGCACGGGCAGCGCTTCGCCCACCAGCTGCAGCGCACACGAGAGTACGTGGCGGTGGTGCGCATGGCGCTGGCGCGCGAGCGGGTGAGCTTCCACGGGGAGACCCTGGAGCTGCCCCTCCCGGACGGCCCGGGCAAGGCGCTGAAGCTGACGATCTCCCCGGTGCAGGAGCGCATCCCGATCTACCTGGCGGCGATCGGCCCCAAGAACACGGCGCTGGCGGGGGAGATCGCGGATGGGTGGATCCCCACGCTGTTCTCCCCGGAGCACGTCTCCGAGCTGCGCCCCCTGCTGGAGGAGGGAGCGGCCCGCTCGGGGCGCTCCCTCGAGGGCTTCGACATCGCCCCCACGGTGAGCGTGTTCGTGACGGACGACATCGAGGCGGCGCGCAACGCGATGCGGCCGTTCATTGCGCTGTACGTCGGGGGGATGGGGTCGCGCAAGCAGAACTTCTACAACAGCCTCGTCCAGCGCTACGGGTTCGAGGCGGAGGCGAAGACGATCCAGGACCTCTACCTGGAGGGCAAGCGCGAGGAGGCGATGGCCGCGATCCCGGAGAAGCTGATCGACACGGTCGCGCTGTGCGGCCCCAAGGATGTGGTGCGAGAGCGCCTGGCGGTGTACCGCGATGCGGGGGTGGGCACGTTGGGGGTAACCCCGGTGGCGTTCACCGCCGAGGACCGCCTCACCCAGTTGCGCCTGGTGGCGGAGCTGGCCGCGGCGTAGCACAGGGTCGCCGGGTGGGATACGCCCCAAGGGACCCTTTTTTTTGGATTTGGAGGATGGGCCGCATGATTCCCGGACCGAGGCCGGATGGGATATCCAAGCGTGGAGGCCGATCTTCGATCGGCCGCGACCACGGCGAGGGCGCTGGCGCACCCGGGCGGCGCGTGTTGCTGGGCGCCTTCGGGGACCCGGGTCATGCGTTTCCGATGATCGCGCTGGGGCGGGCGCTGAGGGCGCGGGGCCACGAGGTGACGGTGCAAACGTGGGGGCGCTGGCGCGAGCACGTGGAGGCAGAGGGCCTGCGCTTCGCGATGGCTCCCGAGTACCACGTGTTCCCCAACGGAGGGGTGGGTTCTCCACCCCTTGACTTCTACGAGGCGGTGGTGCACGCCACCAGGGACACCGTCCCGCTGGTGCGCGAGCTTGCGCCCGACGTGGTGGTGGCCGACATCCTCACGCTCGCCCCGGCGCTCGCCGCGGAGCTCGAGGGGGTCCCGTGGGCGACGTTGATACCCCACGTCAATCCCCACCCGCCGGTGGGGGCGCCGATCTACTCGATCGGGGCCCGCCTGCCGCGCACTCGGCTGGGCCGGGCCTTCTGGGGGCACGCCACGCGACCGGTGGAGAACGGCCTGCAGCGGGGCCGGCGGGAGCTCAACGCGGTGCGCGCCCGCCTGGGCCTCGAGCCCCTGGAGCACGTGCATGGAGGAACCAGTCGCCGGTTGGCGCTGGTGGGAACGTTCCCCCACCTGGAGTACCCGCACCCGGGGTGGCCCGCCCACATGCACGTGGTGGGCCCCCTGATGTGGGAGCCCCCCACGGAGGAAGTGGAGCTCCCGCCGGGCGATGACCCGCTGGTTCTGATCGCCCCGTCGACCGCCCAGGACCCCGGGCACCGCCTGCTGCGGGCGGCGCTGCGGGGTCTCGCGGACGCCCCGGTGCGGGTGCTCGCCACGTGGAACCGCCGGCTGCCCCCGGCGCCCCTGCGGGTGCCGGCAAACGCGCGGGTGGTGGAGTGGGTCTCCTACGCCCGCACGATGCCCCGCTGCGAGGTGGTGGTCTGCCACGCGGGCCACGGCACCCTCGCCCGCGCGCTGTCCAGCGGCTGCGCGGTGGTGGCGTGCCCGGTGGCGGGGGACATGAACGAGAACGCCGCCCGCACGGACTGGGCGGGCGCGGGAGTGCGCCTCCCCCGCCGCTTCGTCGCCCCCCGCCCAGTGCGCCTCGCGGTCCAACGCGCAATCGAGGACCCCACGATCCGCGCCCGCGCCCGCGAGCTGGCCGCATGGTATGCCGCGCACGACCCGGCGGACACCGCGGCCGCACTGGTAGAGAGGCTGGCCGCCGAGACCAGCGGTTCTTATGGGGCGCAGGCCGCAGGGGCGCCGCTCAAGCCGCTGCGCGCCTGAGACACTCGCCCTCCCTTCGCTACGAGGTTCCCGACCAGCCCGCCAGGGCCTCTCACTCCACCGCCCCCCACCTCCTTGGGGGATCGGCAACCAGCCCGCCAGGGCCTCTCACTCCACCGCCCCTCACCTCCTTGGGGGATCGGCAACCAGCCCGTCAGGTCCCGCCCAACTCCCCTAACACCCCTCCCCTACGGGGATCCCGGACGGCCCGCCAGGGCCGGACGGAGGGGGTCTTCAAAGCTCTGGGGGTGGGACTCGAACCCACAACCCTTCGGTTAACAGCCGAATGCTCTGCCGATTGAGCTACCCCAGATCGGAACTCTCAGGAGCCTTACTTTACGCTACCCGCCGGTCTCCGCGAGCGCGCGCTCGTAGGCCTGCTCGAAGGCGCGCTTGACCTCGCCCCGGCGCTGGGCCAGCTCGTTCACGTCGCCCTTGCCACGCCCACGGGCGCCCTGGATTCGGCGGTCGATCCTGGCGAGCTCGAGCTGCATGCGCTGGACTTCGAGCATCGCGGGGGCGGGCGATTCGCGGCCGGCCTGGACGACCAGCTCGGCGAGCACGCCGGTCAGCTCGGGGTCGTCCTCGGCGATGTCCGCCATCGGGTCGGAGAGGCGCCCCGCGCGCAGGTGCGCGGCGGCGCGGCGCAGGCGCTCGCTGGTGAAGTACTCAGCGGGATCGAGTGCCTCCAGGGCGCCTGCCCCCTCCTGGGGGGAGGCGATGCACAGCGCCAGCAGGGTCCGCTCGGTCTCCTCCCAGCGCGGCAGCGCCCCAGCCATACGGGGGGAGCGCTGCTGGGGGCCGTTGGCGGGCGCGGGCGCCGCGAGCAGGTTCTGGGCGAGGCTCTCCGGGAGCTCCAGGCGCCCGGCGACCAGGCGGGTCAGCTCCATCCGCATCGCGCTGGGGGGCAGGGTGGCGAAGATTGGGCGCAGCGCTTCGATCATGCGGTCGCGGCCCTCGGGGCTGGAGTGATCCCCTGCCGTGAGCACGCGCTCGACGCGGAAGCGAACGAATGGCGAGGACTCCTCCACGGCGGCGGCGATTCCCTGCGGGCCCTCCCGCTGCACCAGCTCAGCGGGGTCCATCCCTCCAGGAAGACTGACGACCCGCAACTCCAGGCGCCTGCGCGCGGCGAGCTGGGAGGCGCGCAGCATCGCCTCCTGGCCGGCGGTGTCGGCGTCCAGGGCGAGCAGCACCGTGGAGGCCATCCGCGCCAGCTCCCCCACCTGCTCCCCGGTGAGGGCGGTGCCCATCAAGCCCACCGTGTTATGAAGTCCCGCCTGGTGCAAGGCGATCACGTCGGTGTACCCCTCACACAGGATGACCTTTCCGGCCCGCGCGGCGTGGGGGCGCGCGACGTCCGCGCCGTAGAGGTGGCGGCCCTTATGGTAGATCTCGTTGTCGGAGGTGTTCAGATACTTGGGCGCCTGGCCCCCCGCTTGTCCGCCGCCTCGGCCGTCGCCCAGACCCTCCCTCAGGGCCCGCGCCCCGAAGCCCAGCACCTGGCCACGGACATTGGCCAGCGGGAACATGATCCGCGCCCGGAAGCGGTCGTACAGACGCCCGTTCTCCTGGGAGCGCTGGGCGAGGCCGGTCGCGCGGAGCTCCCCCTCGGAGAAGCCCCCGCGCCGCGAGGCCAGCAACACCTTGTCCCAGGCGCTCGGGGCGTAGCCGACCCGAAAAGCCCGCAGCGCCTGCTCGCTCAGGCCCCGGCCAAGCAGGTACTCCCGTGCGCGAGCTGCCTCGGTGGACTCCCACAGGCAGCGCTCGTAGTAGGTGGTGGTGCGCTCCAGCAGTTCCAGCAGCCGCTCCCGGCGGCGGCGGCGCTCCGCTTCGCGGGGATCCTCCGCCTCGCGCTCCAGCTCCACCCCACAGCGGTCGGCGAGCAGCTCGAGCGCGCCTTTGAAGTCCACTCCCTCAGTCTCCTGCACGAACGTGAACAGGTCCCCCTTGGCCTGGCAGCCGAAGCAGTAGTACACCTTGCTCCCCGGGTTGATCCCGAACGAGGGGCTGCGCTCGTCGTGGAACGGGCACAGGCCCTCATAGCTGCTCGGGCCCGCCCGGCGCAGGTCGGTGCGCGTGGAGACGAGCTCCACGAAGTCGATCGCGTCGCGGACCCGGTCTCTGGACGCCTGTGTGTAGCGGGCCATCGGGGCCTACGCTACTAACCCGCAAACGCGCGGGGCACCCGCAGGTTGGTGTACTCGCGGATGCAGTAGCGGTCGGTCATCCCGGCGATGTAGTCGGTGACTCGCTGGGCGAGCTCCGCATCGAAGCCCCGTCGCTCTCCGGCGCCGCCGCTCGCCTCGCCTCCCACCGGCGACAGCTCGGGGCCTTCCGCGGCCGGCAGGTCGGGGGCTCCTGCGGGCAGCAGCTCGGGGTGCTCCACGTAGTGCTCGAACAGGGCCCGTACCACCTCTTCGATGCGCTCGCGCTCCGCCAGCACCTCGGGGCCGAGGTAGAGGTTCTCGAACATGAACTCCCGCAGCGCCCCCATCGCGGCCGCCGCGTCCTCCCCCAGGACGATCTCCCCGGCGCGCTCGGAGCGCTCCACCATGTCGTGCACCAGCGCGCCGATCCGCTCTGAGCCGGTGCGTCCCAGCACCGCGAGCGGGCCCGCCGGCAGGTCCCGCTCGCGTAGCAGGCCGGCGCGCACGGCGTCGTCGATGTCGTGGTTTATGTATCCCACGCGGTCCATGATGCGCACGATCTTCCCCTCCTGGGTGGCGGGCTCGGGGGAGCGGCTGGAGTGGCGCACGATGCCATCGCGCACCTGCTCGGTCAGGTTCAGCCCCGCCCCCTCTCGCTCCAGGTGCTCCACCACCCGCAGGGAGTGCTCGTAGTGGCGGAAGCCTCGCCCGAAGCGCTCGCGTAGGCAGGCGTCCAGCACCTCCTCCCCGATGTGCCCGAACGGGGGGTGGCCGAGGTCGTGGCCCAAGCCGATGGCCTCAGTGAGATCCTCGTTGAGCCCCAGCGCGCGGGCCACCGTGCGCGAGATCCCGGTCACCTCCAGGGTGTGGGTGAGCCGCGTGCGGTAGTGGTCGCCCATCGGCGCCACGAACACCTGGGTCTTGTGCTTCAGCCGCCGAAAGGCCTTGCAGTGGACGATCCTGTCGCGGTCGCGCTGGAAGGGGGTGCGCAGCGCGCTGGCGGAGCTCCGATCGGTCGGCTCCGCCCGCGCCCGTCGGGCGGGGTAGGAGCGCGCCGCACGCGGTGAGAGCGTCAGCTCCTCGAGCTCTGCCCGGCGGGCGGCAAAGGTCGCCGCCACGGTGTCCTCATGCGCCGCAACGCTCATCCTGCGATTGTGGCACCGTGCCCGGCGATCCTCACCCGGCGCGACCCCCGAGCGGCATCAGCCGCAGGTGGGCGTGGTGCTCCAGGGTCTCGGAGACGGCACGCTCGACCTGGCCGAGGGATTGCTCGGGCGCGGTGGGCGTCTCGGCCAGCGCCTGAGCGAGGGCCTGGGCCATGAAGCCGTGGGCCTGCTCGCCGAGCGGAAACGACGCCGCCTCACAGGCCCCGCAGACAACGCCTCCCGCCGCGCCGGAGAAGCCGACCAGGTGCTCGGTCTCCCCACAGCACGCGCACGCCCCCAGCTGCGGGGCGAGACCCGCCGCGTGCAGCAGCTTCAGGCGGAACTGCAGGCCCCCCGCACGCGTGGCCGCGGCGGGCCGCGCGTCGAGCAGGCTCAGCTTGCGGCAGAGCAGGTTGAACACCCCGGGGTGTGGCTCCCCGGTCTCGAACAGGCGACCCACCGCGTCGCACGCGCGCGCCGCGGCGTCGAGCGCCCGCGCGTCTTCGCGCAGGCGGGGGTACCCTTCGACTGTCTGTGCTCCTGTGACCGTGAGGAGCTCCCCGCGCCCCTCGTGCAGCTCCAGGCGCAGGCGGAAGAATGGCTCCAGGCGCCCGCCGAAGCGGCTGCGGGTGCGCCGCACCCCCTTGGCGATCGCGCCCACCCGCCCGCGGTGGGGGGTGTAGACGTGCAGGATCCGATCCGCCTCCCCATAGCGAATCGAGCGCAGCACGACTGCCTCCGTCTTGACGGGGCCGGGCATTGGGCGAGTGTAGGATCGGCGTCGGCGGCAGCGTTCAGTTCCAGGGCATGGGCCGGTTTGCGTTCCAGCCATCGCTATACTTTATGAAGTAATGGGTAGGATCATCGTCTACACAACCGAACCGTGCGGGTTCTGCGCGCGCGTGAAGGGGCTTTTGAAGTCCCGCGGCCTCGAGTTTTCGGAGGTCAACCTCGCCAAGGACCCGGAGGGCCGCATGGAACTGGTGGCCAGGACCGGGATGATGACGTTTCCCCAGGTGACCGTCGACGACCGGCTGGTGGGGGGCTTCGACGAGACGCGGGCGGCCGTGGAGAGCGGCCACCTCGACGAGCTGCTGATCGGGGGCACACAGCCCGAAGGGCTGGGTCGGCCAGCGGCCTGAGCTTCATCGGGCGCGGGTCAGCGCGGGCGGCCCATCCCCCGTGGCCGGGGCTGGCAGTGCTCGCAGACATACGTTCCGCGGCCCGCGACGACCATCTTCACAATCGTCCTCCCGCAGCGCGGGCAGGGCTCCCCCTCGCGGCGGTGTACGAGGAAGCGGTCCTGGAAGGAGCCCCGCACGCCGTCGACGTGGCGAAAGTCGTCGATCGTGGCCCCCCGCGCGTCGATCCCTTCCAGGAGCGCCTCGATCACGGTCTCGCGGAGGCGCGCGCACTGCGCGCCGGTGAGGCGTCCCGCGGGGCGGCGGGGATGGATGCCCGCGCGGAAGAGGGCCTCGTCGGCATAGATGTTCCCCACCCCGGCGATGCGGCGCTGGTCGAGCAGGAGCGCCTTGATCGGCGCGCTGCGCCCACGCGCGACCGCGCGCAGATGCGCGGCGGTGAACCTCTCATCGAGGGGCTCCAGCCCGAGGCGGGCGGCGAAGAACTCATCCAGCGCCGGCTCGCCCAGCAGCAGCTCGCCTGTGCCGAAGCGGCGGGGGTCGACGATCACGAGGCGCTGGCGACGGGGGCCAGCGGCACCCGCCTTCCCCTCTGGCCCATTTTTTGCGGCGGCGATCCGCGGGGTTCTTGGTTGCTTTGCGGCGGCGATCCGCGAGGCTCCCGGTTGCCTGCGCGCGGCGCCCAGTTCGATGCGCACGCGCACATGCCCCGGCTCGGGCTTTGGCTCGCAGAGCACGGCGCCGGTCATGCGCAGGTGCTGAACGAGAAAGACCTCCTCCTGGAGGTGCCACACCAGGTACTTGCCGCGCCTGCGGAGGCTCTCGATCCGCCGACCGACAACTGCATCGGCGAGCTCGTGCGGTTCGAGCGGACGCGACCAGCGGGGGTCGAGGATCTCCATGCGCAGCAGGCGCCGGCCCTCCACCAAGGGGGCGAGCTGACGGCGGATGATCTCGACCTCTGGCAGCTCCGGCAAGGCACTCAGCTTACGTGGGCCGAGCGGGACACCCCATGGTGGGCTCGTTGGCGAGTGTATTTTTTCGAGCCCGTATAGCCACTGCTATACAGAGTTCCGGATTTTCATTCAATCTGGTGTGAACGTGCCCTACCGCTGCGCGCGGGGGTGGGCGCTGAAGTAGACGTCCTTGAGGCGCTCGGCGGAGAGGTGGGTGTAGACCTGGGTGGTGGCGAGGTCGGCGTGGCCGAGCATGTCCTGCAGGGAGCGCAGGTCGCAGCCGCCGGCGAGGAGGTGGGTGGCGAAGGTGTGGCGCAGGGTGTGGGGGCTCATGCGCCCGTCGAGGCCGGCGCTGCGGGCGTGACCTTGGACGATCTTGTAGAGGCCCTGGCGAGTGAGGGCGCGTCCGCGGCGGTTGACGAACAGGGCCGAGGTGACGATCGGAGGACGGGCTCCGTTGCCACCCACGAGAACCGTGCGCCCGCGCAGGTTCCACGCGCGCAGCGCCGCGACGGCCTCGCGCCCGACGGGGACGAGACGCTCCTTAGCGCCCTTGCCCCGCGCGCGGAGCATCCCCTCCTCCAGGTCGACGTCGGCGAGCTCCAGGGCGATCGCCTCGGACGCGCGCAGCCCACAGGCGTACATGACCTCGAGCAGGGCGCGGTCGCGCAGGGCGAGCGGCTCGGCGCCGGTGGGCTGGCGCAGGAGCAGGGCGACCTCCTCGCGGGTGAGGACCTGGGGCAGCCGCTGCAGGCGGGGGGGCCCACGCAGCTCGGCGGTGGGGTCGTGCTCGAGCAGCCCCTCGCGGCGCAGGTGGCGGTAGAAGGAGCGCAGGGATGCGGCCTTGCGCTGCAGCGTGGCGGGCGCGACGGCGGGGCGCTCCTCGCCGCCGGAGGCGAGCTCGGAGAGATAGGCGGCGAGCTCGGGGTGGCGAGCGTCGAGCACCCCCACCCCGCGGCGGCGCAGGAACTCCCCGAGTTGCAGCAGGTCGGTACGGTAGGCCTCGAGGGTGTTGCGGGAGAGCCCGCGCTCCAGCTCCAGGTATGCGAGGAAGTCGAGTGAGAGGTGCTCGATCTCCCCGCTGGCGGTGGGCGTGCTCACAATCCGCAGGCTTCGCCCTCGACAGAGCTACTCCTGCGATTTTTGTGCTCGCGGGAATCATTTTCGGGCGGATGCGGCAGGCGAAGCTCACTGGGGGGGAGCGTAGGTGCCTACATATACTTTTTACAAGCGTATAACTATCGTTACACGGACCTTTTATTTTTTATATTCACCCGCAGACAGCCCCGGGCAGAGAGAGGCCGAGCGGCGAGATTGCCCGAAGTCAGTCGCGCCTACGAAACCGCGGCGACCTCGGCGGGGAGGGCGAGGGCGACGTCGAGCATCGCCTCGAGCGCCTGCACGCTGACGCGCTCGCCGGGCTCGTGGTTGCGCTCGGTGCCGTTGGCGAGGTTGACGGTTGGCAGCCCGTGGGCGATGAGGGCGTTGGCGTCGGAGGCGCCGCCACTCCAGATGCGCACGGGCTCGTAGCCGCAGGCGCGCAGGGCGCCCTCGGCGGCGCGCACGGCGGGGGCGGAGGGGGAGGTGCGGTATCCCCTGAAGGTGCGTTCGACGGAGACGTCGACGTCGCATTCGCACTCGGGCAGGTTGGCGGCCTCGTGCACGCAGTCCAGAAGCTCGGCGATGATTTCCTCGGAGCGCTCGTCGCGGTGGCCGCGGACCTCGGCGAGGATGGAGCAGTGCTCGGGAACCACATTCAGGGCACTGCCCCCGGCGATCGTGCCCACGTTGGCGGTCGTCTGGGCGTCGATGCGCCCGAGGCGCATGTCGGCGACGGCGCGGGCGGCGGCGAGGATCGCGCTGCGGCCCTCCTCGGGGCGCACGCCGGCGTGGGCGGCGACCCCGCGGAAGTTGGCACGCAGGCGGTGGTGGCTGGGCGAGGCGAGGATCACCTCCCCGACGGGGGAGGAGTGGTCGAAGACGTAGCCGAGGGGGCTGCGCAGGCGCGCGACGTCGAACGCGCGGGCGCCCGCCAGGGAGCGCTCCTCGCCAACGGTGAACAGCAGCTCGAGGTCCACGGGCGCTCCCTCGCGGCGCACGCGGCGGGCGAGGGTGAGCAGCACGGCGACGGCCGCCTTGTTGTCGGCCCCAAGGATCCCCTCGTTGGCGTTCTCCCAGAAGCCATCGTTCAGCACGGGCTCCACCGGCGCCTGGAGAGGCACGGTGTCCATGTGCGCGCAGAGCAGCAGGGACGCCCGCTCTCCCTCTGCCTCGCTCCCCACATGGTCCCGTGCGGCGGTGGGTGCACTCAAAGCCCCCTGTGCTGCCCCCCCGACCGCGGACGCTCCCCCGGCTGCATGGACCCCACCGGGAACCCGCGCGAGCAGGTTGCCACAGTCCGAGCCTGCCACAGCGCCAGCGTCGTCCTCCTCGACCTCCAGACCGAGCGCGCGGAGCTCCTCGGCGATCCGCAGCGAACAGGCGCGCTCCCGCCCGGAGGGGCTCTCGATGCGGCAGAGCTCGGCGAAGATGTCGCTGAGGTAGCGGCGCTCGAGCTCGTCGGCGCGTGCGGCGGGGCTCACCGGCCCTGGGCGAGCGTCCGGGATGCTCCGCTCGCAGCGGCGTCCCGAGCCACGGCGCCATCCGTCACGACGCCTCCATACGCGACGCTCCCCTCCGCCGTGCGCTCCTCGGCGACGGCCCGCCTCGCACCGCTACCCCCCTCCGCGACCCCCTCCAGGGCAGCGGCGACGAACTCGCGGAACAGCGGGGCGGGGCGCTCGGGGCGGGACTTGAACTCGGGGTGGAACTGGGAGGCCAGGAAGAAAGGATGCCCACCCTCCCCGCCGGGGAGCTCGATGACCTCGACAAGGCGCTCGTCGGGGGAGGTGCCGGAGATCCCGAGGCCCGCGCTCTGGAGGCGCTTGCGCAGGAGGTTGTTGACCTCGTAGCGGTGGCGGTGGCGCTCGTAGACGACGGCCTCGCCGTAGATATCGAGCGCGCGGGTGCCGGGGTGCAGCTTGATGGGGTCGGCGCCGAGGCGCATGGTGCCCCCGAGATCGGCTACCTCCTTCTGCTCGGGGAGCAGGTCGATCACGGGGTGGGGGGTCTCGAGGTCGAACTCAGTGGAGTTGGCGCCCTCCATGCCGGCGACGTGGCGGGCGAACTCGGCCACGGCGACCTGCATGCCGAGGCAGATCCCCAGATAGGGGATACCCCGCTCGCGGGCGATCTGGGCGGCGGCGATCTTGCCCTCGATCCCGCGCCCGCCGAAGCCGCCGGGGATGAGGATGCCATCGGATTCTTCGAGCAGCTCCCGCGCGGGCTCGGTGCCCTCGCTCCCTCCCGGATCCTCCAGCCGCTCGGAGTCGAACCACTCGATCTGCACGCTGGCGTCCTGGAGGGCGGCGGCGTGGCGCAGCGCCTCGGAGACGGAGAGGTAGGCGTCCTCGAGCCGCACGTACTTGCCGACGATCGCAATGCGCACCGTGCGGCCAGATCCGGATCCACCCGCCCGCTCGGCGCGCTCGATCGGCTCCTGCCAGCCGGCGAGGTCGGGCGGGGGGGCGTCGAGGGCGAAGTGCTCGAGGATGAAGTCGTCGACGCCCTGCTCGCGGAAGGTGAGGGGGACCTTGTAGATGTTGTCGACGTCACACGCGGAGACGATCGCGCTCAGGGGGAGGCTGGCGAAGAGCGCGATCTTCTTACGGATCTCCGGGGAGAGGGAGCCCTCGGAGCGGCACATGAGCATGTCGGGGGCGATCCCGATGCGGCGCAGCTCGTTGACGGAGTGCTGGGTGGGCTTCGTCTTGAGCTCCCCGGCGTGGCCGATGTAGGGGACGAGGGTGAGGTGGATGAACATGCAGCGCCGCCGCCCGACATCCACGGGGAACTGGCGGATGGCCTCGAGGAAGGGCAGCGACTCGATGTCCCCGACGGTGCCGCCGATCTCGGTGATCACGAAGTCGACGTCGGAGGACTGGGCGATGAGGGCGATGCGCTGCTTGATCTCGTCGGTGATGTGGGGGACCACCTGGACGGTGCCCCCGAGGTAGTCCCCGCGGCGCTCGCGGCGGATCACGGTGTCGTAGACGCCGCCGGCGGTGACGTTGGAGGCGCGGGAGGTGTTGGCGTCGGTGAAGCGCTCGTAGTGGCCGAGGTCGAGGTCGGTCTCGGCGCCGTCCTCGGTGACGAACACCTCCCCGTGCTGGTAGGGGGACATGGTGCCGGGGTCGACGTTGATGTAGGGGTCGAACTTCTGCAGCCCCACGGTCAGCCCGCGGGCGACGA
The DNA here is from genome assembly GCA_035566955.1 of Solirubrobacteraceae bacterium. GTDB lineage: Bacteria > Actinomycetota > Thermoleophilia > Solirubrobacterales > Solirubrobacteraceae > Palsa-744. The sequence goes on from DATMPY010000034.1 coordinate 19,528, forward strand.
GCAGCCGCCCGATGGAGGCGGCGGCGATGCCCTTGCCCAGAGAGGAGACGACGCCGCCGGTGATGAAGATGAACCGGGTCTTGGCCGGGGGATCGGTGTGGCGGTCGGGCAGAGGCAGGTTCATGTGGTCCTGTCAGAGGAGTCTAGCCCCCGGGTCCCCGGAATCGGGGAGGCGTGTCTGCGCCTGGGGATCGAGCGCCCGCGATCATTCCAGACACCCTCAGGCCGCCGGCGCAGCCCGAGCCCTCATGCGGCGCGGCGCGGCTCCCGCATCCCACGCCCCCCAGCGCAGCTCCCGCCCTCCGCGCCCCCGGCGCACCCCGCGTCAAGCCGCTTTGCGGAGCTCGCGGGCATGGCGATGCGCGGAGGCGTCGCGCTCAGGGGCCCCGAGCATGCGCACGAGCTCGGCCAGCACGTCGGGCTCGCCGAGTTGCACGACGCGGGTGCGGGTGGTGTGGGTGGAGGTGTCCTTGACGATCGAGAAGTGGCGGGCGGCGAGGGAGGCGATCTGGGGCAGGTGGGTGATGCAGATCACCTGGCGAGCGGCGGCGAGGTCGCGCAGGCGCTCGCCGACGGTGCGGGCGGTATGCCCGCCGATGCCGGCGTCGACCTCGTCGAAGACGAGGGTGGCCTCAGAGCCGGCGGTGGCCTTAGCGCCGGCGGTGGCCTCAGAGCCGGCGGTGGCCTCTGAGCCGGGGATCGCCTCAGAGCCGGGGATGCCCTCGGAGCCGCGGTCGGCGAGGGGGGCGCCGGCGCTGACGGTGATGAGGGCAAGCATCGTGCGCGAGAGCTCTCCCCCGGAGGCGATCTCGCGCAGGGGCCCGGCGGGCACCCCGGGGTTGGGGGCAATCAGCAGCTCGACGGCGTCCCCGCCGCGGGGGCCGGGCTCGCGGGGGGTGAGCTGCACGTCGAAGGCGGCGTCGGGCATGGCGAGCGCGGCGAGCTGCTCGCGCACGGCCTTGGCCAGCCGCGGGGCGGCGTGGTGGCGGGCGGCGCGCAGCTCCTGCACGTGCCGATCGAGCGCGGCCTCGGCGGCGGCGAGGCGCGCGGTGGTGTGCTCGATCGCAACCGTGGCCCCGAGCAGCTCCTCGCGCCGCACGCGGGCGCGCTCGGCGTACTCCAGAACCGCGGCGATCTCCAACCCCGGGGGGCCGGTGGAGGCGTGCTTGCGCAGCAGCCGCTCGAGCGCGGCGAGGCGCTCTTCGAGGCCGTGCAGGCTGCTGGCACCGGCGGCGTCATCCTCCAGCCGCTCGCCATAGCCCCCCAACTCCCCGGCGAGGTCGCCGGCCTCGATCGCCAGCGCGCGGGCGCGCTCGGCGAGCGCATCGAGCTGGGGGTCCACCCCGGCGACGCCATCGAGGTACGCGGCGGCCCGCGCGCAGAGGGCGGCGGCCCCGGGGAAATCGGAGTCCCCCCCACCCTCGAAGCCCCGTCCACCCGCGAGCGCCTCGGCCCCCTGCCCGGCGGCGGCGAGCAGGGCGTCGAGGCTGCGCAGGCGCTCCCGCTCGGCACGCAGCCGCTCGGGCTCGCCCTCCACGGGTGCGAGGTCCTCGATCTCGGCGAGCTCGTGCTCGAGCAGATCGAGCTCGCGCTCGCGCGCACCCTCCAGCTCGCGCAGCTCCTCAAGCTCCTCCCCCAGCTCCCGCACCGCGCGGTGGGCGGCGCCACAGGCGGCCCGCCGCGCGGCCTGCTCGGGACCGCAGAAGCCGTCGAGGATCTCGAGCTGGGCGCCGGCGAGGGTGAGCTTGCGGTGCTCGTGCTGGCCGTAGAAGGCGAGCAGGCTCTCCCCCAGGTGCCGCAGATCCGCGACGGCGGCGGAGCGTCCGTTGACGTACGCGCGGGTGCGCCCGTCGGCGCCCACGCGGCGGGCGAGCACAAGCTCCTCGGTGTCGGGCGCGAGCAGCTCCCCGTGGGCGCTCGCGCGCAGCTCACCCAGCAGCGCGGGGGACGGGGCGAAGACACCCTCGACATACGCCTCCCCGGCGCCGGGCCGTACGATTCCGGCGCGGGCGCGCCCCCCGAGCAGCAGGTCGAGCGCGTGGGCGAGCACGGTCTTGCCGGCCCCGGTCTCCCCGGTGAGTACGTTCAGCCCGGGCGCAAGCCGCAGCTCGGCTCGCTCGATCAGCAGGAGATTCTCGACACGCAGCTCAAGTAGCACGAACGCAGGTGTATCAGCGGGTACCGACGGATCGATCGCGCGGAGCGTCGAGGACGACGGCGCGGGAGGGGCTATGGGTTTGACCTTGAGATCATCCGCGCGGCGCAGTGGGCCGGCCAGGCGCGTGGGCGCGGGGCTTCCGTGCCCCGCGCCCGGGCGAGAAGCGCAGACATGCCGCCACCGGAGCGGGCTCCTCCGATCGGCGGACTGTCCTCAGCCGTCAAAGGGCGGTGAGCCTGCGAACAGCTGGATCCTCGGGTCCAAGGATGCTCGCCCCGACCGCGCTCGCATTGGGGAGCGTGGGGCGTAGGCTCCACCTGCAGATGCACGTGCGTGAGCTCGTCTCTGGCTAGCCAGGCGCCAGCACGTCAAGCCCGGCTTGGCGCCCAGCGAGAGCCATGCGCTCGTCGTAGGTGCAGAAGCGGTCGAGCCGCTCGGCGAGGCTCAGCGCGGTGGCGAGATGGATCGCGTCCAGGGATCTGACCGAGGGCGGGTCGAGCTCGGACGCCCGGGTGCGGATCGCGCTGCTCAGGGGCAGCATGCGCACCGCGGCGAGCTGCGCCCGGGCAGTGGCGAGATCCCCGCCGCCGCGACGGGTCGCGCGCAGCACCTCGACCTCGAGCACCTCAGCGGCAACCAACCGCGCGGCGCCCTCCAGCGCCGCGAGCAGAGCGGCCGTCTCGGGCTCGGGGAGCACCAGCTTGACAAACGCCGAGGAGTCCACATAAACGAGCTCGGCGGCGGGCACGTGGCGCTAGCGGTCTTCTTCGGCGCGCATCTCGGCCAGCGCGTCCGAGAGCGGGCGCGGGTTGCGCGGGTCCGGGGGGCCCAAGCTCGCCGCGCTCGCCAGCAGCTCTCCGGTGGAGCGCGTCGCCGGCGCGGCGCCCCGCGCGCTGAGCCACCGGTCGAGCTCGGGGCCCGAGTTGGCGGCGAGCTCCCTGGCGCCGCGCAGGATCAACTCCCGCGCCACGCGGGAGGTGGGCTGCGAGGGGCCGAGCACGGACGCACCGACGCGCAGCGCCTCGTCGAGCTCCGGATCGCGCGTCAGCGCTAGGCGCGGGTGGATCGTCGACATCGACCCAATCAGTGTAACACCCCTGTTGCACCACTCTTGTGCGCCCCGCGGGGTCCGCCTCCTCAGCGGATTAGCCCGGTGAGCCGACGAACGGTTTGGTCCTCCGGCCCGAGAATGCCCGCCACAAAGGCCCTGGCACCGGGAAGGTCCGCCGCGCCGACGTCCGCAATCGCCTCTATATCGGCCCAATCCTTGGTTCGGTCGAACAGCGCCTTGAACACCACCAACGCGGTGCACCCGAGCACTGGGATGGTGCGACCGGCGAACGGGACCTCGCGCACACCTTCGGCAACCTCGCGGTGGAATCGGTGGACGTCGAGGAACACGTCGATCGGGGTGTCCTCCCACCACACCCGCACCTGGCCGTCGCGCTCCGCCGCCTGAATGTCGGCGGAACCCACCGCCACCTCCTCCGGGAGGGCCCCGAGAACCTCCGCGGCCCTCGCGGGCTCAGCGAAGACATTGACGTCCAGGTCACGCGTGCCGCGGGGCTCTTCGGTGCAATACGCGAGGGCGATCGCCCCGCCGAAGGCGTGGGGAAGCCGGGCGTCGGAGAGAGCGTCGTGGACCGCCAGCAGCCGCTCGGCGAGCACGCTCATCGGGCGATCCGGCTCAGCGGGGGGTAAGTGAGCTCTCCACCTCGTCGCCGGGGCAGCGCCTCGGCGAGGTCGAGCACCTGCTCGAGGATGCGCCCCGCCCGCACCGGGTCGACCGCGTGGGGCGCGGGCTCCACCCGCAATCGCATGCCGGCCGCCGCGGCAATTCGTGCGAGCGCGTCGACGCCCGGCTGGCGGTGTCCGCGCTCGTACGCGTTGACGACCGACCGCGTGAGCCCAGCTCGCCGTGCAAGCTCCGCCTGGCTGACGCCGCTCCACCGGCGGATATCGCCGATCAACCTGCCCGCCACCTGGGTGCTCCTCATCCACACCATGTTAGCGTATACGCGAACAACTTCTCATTACCGTCGACGCTGGGCATGGAGGCCCAGCGCCCGCGGCCGTGGTGATCCCACTCACCCGCGCGGACGATCCCAAAAAATCACCCAAATCGGGCCCCACTCGGCTTCGGCCAGGGTGGGAGGCCCGGATAGCGCCGGGACACGCCTCCTTTCGGCGCGCCAGCGCCGACTGTGGAAGGCACGGGATGGCTGGGGATACGCTCCCGGCGCGAGGCCAGCCCGTGGACTTGCGTTTATC
>DATMPY010000035.1:0-26786 GCA_035566955.1 Solirubrobacteraceae bacterium
GGCTTGGACCTCAGCCACCCCTGCAGGTGCCCCCGCCCAGCCCCAAGGCGCGGCCAACCGAGAAGCGCGCCGCCACCGTCACCGTGCCCGCCCCGCGCGCCGTCACCTCCGTCCAGCCCCCCGGAGCCCTCCCCACGCACGCCGCCCCCCTCGAGACCGTCCAGTAGCGGGTGTAGCGGACCCTCACCTCGAAGCGCCCCGCCGCCCGCGCCCGCAGCGCGAACCAGTCGTGGCCCATCCCGCTCAGCACCCCCGGACCCGTGGCCAGCGGGGTGGCGCCGAGCACTTCGTAGATGCGCCAGTGGCGCGTGCGCCGCACCTCGCGCAGGTAGCTCAGCCCCCCCTCGATCAGGGTGCCCTCCCCTGCGCTCGACGGATCGAGCGGCGCGTCCGGCAGGGCTACATAACGCACCGCCTCCGCCGCCAGCCAGCGGCGGTACCGTGCGGCCGTGAGACCTTTGGCAAGCAGCACCCCGTCGTAGCGCTCGTCCAACTGCTTCTCCCACCCGCGCGCCAGCGACACCTTCCCCGCCAGCCACGCCGCCTCCCAGTGCCCCCGCGTGAACGGTATCTCCACCCGCACCGGCTGGGCAGGTGGGGCCTCGACATTCGCGACGAACCGCTCCACCGGCAGGTAGTAGGAGGCGCTCGTCGAGGCGTTCCCCGCCACCGCCCGCGTTTCCCGCACCGGACCCCATGCCGTCCACACGCCAATGCCGATCAGAACCGCGACCGTCGCCACGGAGATGCGTCCGTTCGCGGCTCCCCAACCTGACCGGCCGCGACCCGCTGGATCACCGAAACCGGTGGACAGCCCCCCACTGGTGACCGGCACGTCTCCGGCGGGCGACTCGATGCGACCGTCGCGCCTCGGATCGAGCAGCGCGCACAGCAGCAGCGGTCCCGCCAGCAGCACCCCGTAGCGCTCCACGTTCGCCCCCATCGGGGTGTGCACCGCCACGCACGCCACGCACGCCACCAGGTACACCCCCGCCCCCACCCGCAGCAGCCGCCGTCCAGGGGGGAGCGCCCATAGGAACCCCACGACCACGGCCAGGGTCGCCAGGAAGGAGTACAGCGGGTAGGGCTCCCAACCCCCCTCCGGGAAGAGCCCTGCCAGCGCCAGCACCACCATCGCGGGGGGGACCCCGAGCACCAGCACGCCGCGTAGTCGGCCGATCCTCGGGCGGTCGCTTGCGAGCGTGTATGTGAGGCCCGCCAGCGCCAGCAGCACGCCCGCCACCGGGCTGCACGCCGCGCACAACCCCGCCAGCATCGCCGCCACCACGAGGTGGCCGCGCATCAGCGCCCACACCGCCCCCAGCGCCACGCTCACTCCCAGCGCGAACGTCACCCGCCCGCTCCACACGTCGCCGAGCGCCGCCACCGCGAACCATACCGCCGCCCATCTTGCACCCGCGCCGTACACCATCCCGGCCACCCGTTCGAACAGGGCAACCGAGGCCAGCACCGCCGCCGCGCCCACCGCGCGCACCCCCACCAGCGCCGCCAGCGGCGGGAACACGAGGCTGTACCCCGGCATGTCGTGGCCCCCGTACCAGCTCCCGTCGTACACCATGAAGCCCGCTTCTCTGAACAGGTTCGCCCGGTACACCTGCCCCGCCAGATCGGGCGTGCGCGGGTCCACCAGCAGCCACACCGCCACACCCACCGCGCCCGCCAGCACGCCCCACGGCACCCGCGCCCTCCGCGGGCGCTCCCCCGCAGCTCCCCGTCTCCCCGCCCGCGGGGTGGACGATCTCGCGACGTACGTGCCCATCGTGAGCACCCTAGTAGGGGTTCGCGTCACGCAGCGGGGCCCTATGGGAAGATCGACCGGGGCCCGGTGCGCTACCCCACCGGACCCCGGCTTATCCGCGAGGCGAACCTCTGCCTGTCCCGCGGTCGTTCTTTCTGTCCTTCTTCAACAGTCCACAAACCCGAAAGTAGCTGTAAGAATGCGCCGCCGTCAGCTCCCCCGCAGGGCCATCGCTCAGAAACCCATCGCCAACCACCCCACCGGGACCACACCTCCACAACCCATCGCCAACCACCCCACCCAGGCCGTCCGGCCGCCCACCGACGCCACTCGCCTGCTCCCCGGCGTCGCCTGCCTGCTCGCGGCGGCACTCCTCCTGCTCGCCAGCGGATGCGCCACCAGCCAGCCTCCGCCCATCTCCCTGCGCGAGCTCGCCCAGGCGCAGACCTTCCCCTACTACCCCCTCTACTGGGTTGGGCCAACCTTCGGCTCATACACCCTCGCCGCCGCCGACGGCAGGTACAACTACATCAGCACCATCGGGGACAGCGTCTACTACGGCAACTGCGTCTCCGGCAAGACCACCGCGCTGGGCGGGGGCGGCTGCCAGCTGCCCGTGCAGGTCACCACCCTCATCTACGCCCGCCACGCCAACGCACCCCTCGGAACCCAGCGCAATACCGTGCTGCGCGGCGTCCCCGCGGTGATCTACGACGGCGGGCACACGATTGAGCTCTACAGCGGGCGCACCGCCATCGACGTCTTCTCCGATGACCTCTCCGAAGCGCTGCGCGCCGTGCGCGCCCTGCGCCCCCTCAACGCCCCCGGCTCCGCCGCCGAACCCCTGCCCCCGCCCGTGTTCTGCCCCGGGCTCTCCGGGCCCCGGCCCGCGGCGGTGCAGTCGGTCCTGCGCGACCTCCCCGGGCGTCCCTGCCAGAAGCTGGCACGGACGCTTGCGATCGACCGTGCGCTCTTCGGGAAAGGCTAGTGCGGTGTTCCTGAAGTGAGTTGTGTTGTTTTGTTGCCTTGGCGAGGATCCGCTCGGGGGGTCTTGACTCAGACCAAGGGTTGGGCGCGCGTTGCAGCGCTCGATGAAGGAGTCGATCGCGCCGTGCGCTTGCACACCCACCTGGTGAGCAACGCTGGGGTGAGCGCTTCCGTCACGCAGACCTCGGGTGTGGCCCGTCCCGAGGGGCGGGCCACACCTCAAGGACCTACGGGACCGGCCTCCTCAGGTGCCTTTTCCTCTAAGGCGAACATCTGACAGTGTTACGTCTGCCCCCAATACACCACCCAAGAGCAGAACACCGGTATACAGCACCGCATTTGCCGGTTTGAACCTCACTTTGATTTCACATTCAACAGCATTGTTCAGCGTGGCTCCACTACAGTTGTCGGTTACCCGTTCGAAATTGCTTCCTTCGGTCATGATAGCTGCGTTTCCCATCATCAACCCATTATTGTCTGATTTATATTTAACTACTTTTGTTTCCGAACCCCCGCCGTGCATCGTGTTGTTGAAGTTGAGCTCCGTAGTCGAAACTGTAAAAAGTGGCTTCAACAGTTTGATATTTTTTATCACAATCGGTTTGTTGACGATGAGCTGGGCTTCCGGTTTGGCCCCAACGCCTTTGCATTCTTTGGTAGATGCCTGTATTGCTTTTACTTCGCTTTTGGATTCGACTTCTACTTCAAATTCTTTTTCATTTTTGTTTTTGAGTTTGAGCCCTGTCAGATTTTCATTTTCCTCGACAGATTCGGCATCGAGTTCGATCTTGCATTTTTTCGGCACTTCCAAAGTCATTTTACATTGGGTCCCTTTTTCCGCGGCCCGCAGGCTCAGGAGACCCTGTTCCGTTTCCTCGGCCTGATAGACTTCGACTCTGCATTTTTCATCACTGATGATAACTTCATTACCTTTTTCTTCCCCTGCCGTATCTTTGCATTTTTCGAATTTCATCTTGAAGGAGACCTGTGGCGCGAACCCGATCGAGGTTTTCGGGGGTTCGTCTTCTTTTGCTTCGATGCCCGTCTGCCCTCTTTCTTCCAGCACCGTACCTTCGCCGCTGACTCTTTCGCACGTCACTTCAAGTGCTTCGACTTTAAACGAGACTGGTGATTCTCCAGTTTCGATCCTGGCTGAGTTTTCTTTCGTTTCTTTTGCTTCAAACGCCGCCAGTGCCGGCGTTGCCGCTACGGTCATTACCCATACGCTCGCGAGCAATCCGACGGCGACCCCAAGTTTGCTCATGCTCCTTCCTTTCTCTCTCTATGTCAGTCGAGATGTATATGCATATCGCCATTTGAGTCCCAACCGGGCGGGACAGGGTCATGATCCCAGCCGTTAGACCCTTGAATCGCGACTGTTTCTCACAACCAGCGAGCTCACGACCATCACGTCCGCCCTGCCCCTCCCTGCTTCATCACCTCCCCCCTGCTCCCCCCGGCTGGGGCCGCAGCGGCTTGCCGATCTCACCGCGCAGGCTGACGAACGCGGCCGTCCCGATCAGCGCGGGGATCCACAGGGAGATCGCCCGGTAGGTGACCACCGCCGCGAGCACCGTCGAGGCGGGGCGCGCCCCGAACAGCAGCAGCATCCCCACGAGGCCGCCTTCCACCGCGAAGAAGCCACCTGGGATCGGAATCGAGTTGGCGAGCATCCCCACCAGGTAGGCCATCGCCACCGCCCAGAACGTCGGAGTGGAGCCATACGCCGCCATGCACAGGAACAGGCACACCGTGTCGAGGAGCCAGTACCCCACCGCGCCCAGGAGGCGCCAGTCGTGGCTGCGGATCAGCCCCACCGCATCCTCCACCCCGCCCCCGAGCGCCACCAGCGCCACCACGGTGCGGCCATGCTCGGAGCTTCTGCGCGCCGCCGCCCGCCGCGCCCAGCCCGCGGCTGCCAGCGTGCCGATGATCGTCAGCAGCGCCGCCGTCGCCGGCAGCAGGGTGATCAACGCCCGCTGGGAGCCCGGCAGCAGCCCCAGCCACATTCCCAGCCCGATCAGGACCACCGCGCTCACGTTCACCGCGCTGGTCAGCACGAAGAACAGCACCGAGCGCTTAGCGATCCGCTCCACCGAGATCCCCTTGCTGCGCAGCACCCACGCCCCCAGCGCGATCCCCCCCAGTCCCCCCGCGGAGACCACCGAGTTGACCGCCAGCTCCGCCAGCGACAGGCGCGAGCTCAGCCGGCGTCCGATCCTCGCGAACACTAACCCGAACAGCACCACGTAGGAGGCGCACGACCAGAGCTGCGCCACCACCGCGGCGGCCACCCAGCCCCACTTCGCGTCCGTGATCCGCTCCCCCGCCGTGCGCAGGCCCGGGACCGCCAGCAGCAGGCCCGCCACGATCAGGAAGAACACCGCCAGGCTGAGGATGCTGTTGCGCAGCCTGCGCGACTGCGCCGCCATCCCCTGTGCCGTCTCCTCCACCGACCCCGGGGCATCCTCCACGCCACTGCCCACCCCGTCAACCCTCGTGACCTCCTCCTCGGCCACACCCTCCGCACTCCCCGTGGCCGAGTGGGCGTCCGCAGTTCTCGCCACCGTGCGCTCTTCGTTGATTCTTCGATCTCTCTTCATCGCGTATTAGCCTGGTCACCGGCAATGGATCTCAGTGCCTCCGCGCCCGCGCCCTGAGACTCAACTCCCTTCCAACTACCCCATCTTGGCCGAACACGCCCGCATCCTCGTCGTCGACGACGAGCCCGCCGTCCAGCACGCGCTTGCGCGGGCGCTCGCGCTGGAGCGCTACGAGGTCGCCCAGGCCGCTGACGGAGTGGGTGCGCTGGAGCGCCTGAACACGGGCCCCTACGATGCGGTGATCCTCGATGTCTCGATGCCCCGCGTCGACGGCCTGGAGGTCTGCCGGAGGATGCGCCACGGCGGCGATCGCACCCCGGTGCTGATGCTCACCGCACGCGGGGAGATCGACGACCGCGTCGCGGGACTGGATGCGGGCGCGGATGACTACCTCGTCAAGCCCTTCGCCCTGCGCGAGCTGATGGCGCGCCTACGTGCCCTGTTGCGCCGCACCGGGGAGGACGAGCCCGAGCAGACGCTCGCCTTCGCGGATCTGCGCCTGGACCGCCTCGCCCACGAGGCCTTCCGCGGCGAGCGCCCCCTGCAGCTGACCCGCACCGAGTTCCTGCTGCTGGAGCTCTTCCTGCGCCACCCCCGCCAGGTGCTCACCCGCTCGACGATCTTCGAACACGTGTGGGGGTACGACTTCGGCGCCACCTCCAACTCGCTCGGCGTCTACATGGGCTATCTGCGCCGCAAGACCGAGGCCGGCGGGGAGTCCCGGCTGCTGCACACCGTGCGCGGAGTCGGCTATGTGCTGAGGAGCGGATCGTGACGCCCCCACTGACACCCCCACTCCACACCACGCGGTCCTCTCGGGCTCGCTCCACAACCTGGCCCCATGCGTCCGGTGCTTGGCCTGCGTCGGGGGATCGCCGATGAGCTTCCGCCGGCGGGTCGCCCTGCTCGCCGCCGCCGCCGTGGCGATCGCGGTGGTGCTCGCCTCCGCGCTCACCTACCTGCTGGTGGCCCACCAGCTGCGCGGGCAGATCGACTCCCAGCTGCGGGATCGCTCGCACGGGGTGTCCGCCTACGTCGGGCGCCGCGCCGCGGAAGGCCTCACGCCATTCCTCGGGGGCGATGCGATCGCCCGCAACCCCCTCGGCAACCTCCTGCCCCGGCCCTACCAGGTGCGGGGCTACCAGCAGTTCGTAAATGCGAGCGGCGGTGTGCTGTTCCGCTCCTCCGCGAACGTAACCCTGCCGGTGAGCGCCGCCACGCGCGCGCTGGCCGCCAGGGGTGGTGGCTCCCGCTTCGAAGAAGCCCACGTGGGTGGGGTGCGCATGCGCATCCTCGCCGAGGCCGTGCTCCCCGGCGTCGCCGCCGAGTTCGCCCAGCCGCTCACCGAAACCGATCACCTGCTGCGCCACCTGCGGCTGATCCTCGCGCTGATCGCGCTCGGGGGGATCGCGCTCGCCGCGCTGCTCGGGCGGCTCGTCGCGGACGCCGTGGTGGCCCCCGTGGGGCGCCTCACACGTGCCGCCGAGCACGTGGCGCGCACCCGAGACCTGTCCGGGCGAATCGCGACGGGAGGCCCCGAGGAGGTCGGCCATGCCGATGAGATCGGCCGCCTCGCGGTCAGCTTCAACGCGATGCTCGACGCCCTGGAGCGTTCGATGAACGCGCTCGACGCCTCCGTGCACGCCCAGCGCCAACTCGTCGCCGATGCCTCCCACGAGCTGCGCACCCCGGTGACCAGCCTGCGCACCAACATCGAGATCCTCCAGCAGGCCCCCCACATCGACCCCCTCCAGCGCGAGGAGCTGTTCGCCGAGGTCGTCGATCAGATCGAGGAGCTCACCCTGCTGGTCAACGACCTGATCGACCTCGCCCGCGGCGAGGAGCCACCGGCGGAGACCGAGGACGTGCGCCTCGACGAGATCGTCGCCGAGGCCGTGGAGCGCGCCCGTCGCCACGCTGGTGGGGTGGGCTCCGACAATCCCCTGCGGGCCGAGCTGGCCCCAGTGGTGCTCCCCGGGGTTCCCTCCCGGCTGGGTCGCGCCGTGAACAACCTGATCGACAACGCCGTCAAGTACAGCCCCCCCGGCGCGACCGTGGAGATCGTCCTGGAGCGCGGGCAGCTCACGGTGCGCGACCACGGGCCCGGGATCTCCGCGGAGGATCTCCCCCACATCTTCGACCGCTTCTACCGCGGCGCCGAGGCCCGCGGACGGCCAGGCTCGGGCCTGGGCCTGGCGATCGTGCGCCAGGTGGTGGAGCAGCACGGCGGCAGCATCCTCGCCGAGGCCGCTCCCGGCGGGGGCACTCTGATGCGGGTGCGCCTGCCCCGCGCGCAGGACGTCGCGGCGGATCGCCCGCCCGCAGCGCGCTACGGCGCGACCGTATGACAGCACCGCCACCGCCGCCCGTCTGAGCGCGCCGGGTGCGGCGCACGAGCCCAGCGTCCTTCACCGTCGAGGTCGCCGAGTCATGACCCGGATCAGCGCGGATGCATTAGCGCACGCTCGCCTTGAGCGGCCACCTCCTGACGGACCCGTGCGTGCTCGCCCCGGATCAGCGCGGACGCATTAGCGCACGCTCGCCTTGAGCGGCCACCTTCTGACGGACCCGCGCGCGCTCGCGAAAGCGCGCCGGGGGTAGGCCGTAGCGGCGGCGGAAGGCACGGGCAAAGTGCGAGCCCCCGCTGTAGCCCACCAGCCGAGCCACGTCCGCAACGGGGATCGCCTGCCCTGCCAGCAGCTCCGCCGCCGCCGCCATGCGCCGCGCCGTGAGGTCCTCCTGGAAGGTGCCCGCACCAAACTGCGTGTACGCACGTTGCAGCTGGCGCGGCGAGCAGCCCAGCGTCCGCGCCACCACCGCGACCGTCAGTTGCCTGCGGTAATAGCGCGCCACCAAAACCCGCGCGAGCAGGTACAGGCGCCGGCGTTCGCGGAGAGTGGTCTCGCGCACACTTTCCTACTCCGACTGACCCGTGAGACCGGGACTTGCCTCCAGGAAGAGCTGGTAACTCAACCTGGCGAGAAGCAAGCCAGCAGCCGTAGCCGGCAAGCCTTACAAACCACGGTCCTCCAAGCCCTTTGGTGGCGCAGCTCACAGCACCCCCCCTACTCCAACCCCTCCTGCCGGCGGGGACACCTAGCCTGAGCCCCCGGTGGTCGGCCCAGAGACTCATCCCGCGTAGCGCCGCGCCACCCGTTCCGCCGCGCCCTGGTAGGAGCCTCCGAACAGCGCCGCATGCACCAGCAACGGCAGCAGCTGCCATAGCTGCACCCGCTCCTCCCAGCCCTCCGCGAGCGGCGCCACCTCGGCGTAGGCGGAGAACACGCGCTCGTCCGGTGCGCCGAACAGCCTCAGCATCGCCAGGTCCACCTCGCGGTGGCCCCCGTACGCGGAGGGGTCGATCAGCCACGGGCGGCCCTCCGCGTCGCCCATCACGTTGCCGCCCCACAGGTCCCCGTGCAGCCGCGCCGGGGGCTCCGCCGGGCCCGCGAGCTCGGACAGGCGCCCGCACACACCCTCGACCGCCCGCGCGCCCGCCGGCGAGAGGACTCCCCGCTCGCGGGCCGCGCACGCGAGCGGGAGCAGGCGGCGCTCCGCGTAGAAGGTCGGCCAGTCGGGGGCCGGGTCGTTCGGGAGTCGCAGAGAGCCAAAGCCCGCTGAGGCCTCCTCCCCGAAGGCAGGGGCGCCCGCAGCGTGCGTCAGCGCCAAGCCGCGGCCGAGCTCCTCGGCGCCCTCCGCACTCGGCCGCCCGGCCTGCACCCACTCGAGCACGAGGTACTCCACAGCGACCTCCAGCACCCGCGGGGTGCGCAGCGCCCCCGGCTCCGCCAGCCACCGCAGGCCGCGCGCCTCCGCGGCGTACTCCCCGGGAGCTGCGTCGGAGCGCGTCTTGACGAACGCGAGGCGCCCATCGGGGAGGGTGACGCGCCACGCCTCGTTGATGTCCCCGCCGCCGACCCGACGCGCGTCGGCAGCCCCCGGGGGAAGGCTCACTCGGTCCCTCCCTTCATTTTTGCCGAGGAGGCGGCTGGGTGTAGATATGAAAAATCCGAGTGGCGTATTGCGATAGTCGGACAGACATTGAAAAAAACATATTCACACCGCCCGCACCCGGGCCCACGGGCGGGCGGGAGTGTGAGTGTCGATATGAAAAATCAGAGCTGCGTCCAACCATAGTTAGACAGAAGTCAAAAAGAACAGATTCACTTCCGCGGGCGACCAGCGGCCATCGACTGCCGGGTACCCCTCACGACGCCATGTCCGTCCCTCAACGATGCCATGCCCGTCTCTCACGAACGCCATGCCCGTCCCTCACAACGCCATGTCCGAGTGCCCGAGAGTCTCGGTGCCCCCTGCCCGCAGCTGCTCCAATAGCCCGGCGCACGCGCGGTGCACGAGATCGAGCACCCGATCGAAACCGTCGGGTCCCCCGTAGTACGGGTCGGGCACGTCGAGGTTGCCGTCCGCGTCGGGATCGGGGTCGAACTCGCGCAGCAGCCGTACCCTGGCGCGAGCGGACTCGTCGGGCGCGAGGCGGCGAAGATTGCTCACGTTGGAGCTGTCCATCGCGAGGATCAGGTCGAACTCCTCGAAGTCGCTCGCGCGCACCTGGCGCGCGGCGCCCCCGAGCGCAATGCCACGGCGGCGCGCCGCCTCGGTGGCCCGGGCATCGGGTGGTTCGCCCATATGCCAGGCCCCCGTGCCGGCGCTGTCCATCTCGATCCGCTCGTGCAACCCCGCCTCGGACACCAGCGCACGCATCACTCCCTCCGCCGTCGGGGAGCGGCAGATGTTGCCGAGACAGACGAACAGGATGCGTACCCGCTGGCTGCCCTGCGCGTCACCGGCCGTGTCCCCACCACCCTGGGCACCGGTTGCGCACCCCCCGTCACTGCGGGAACCGGCCCGACGCGCGTCGTCCTGCACGGAGCCCCTCAAGCGCACTCCACTCTCCGAGGAGTCGAACTGCGAACTCCTATCCCCCAACTGCTCACCCTCACTCCTCCCCCAGCTCGAGGACGGCGAGGAACGCCTCCTGGGGCACCTCCACGCGACCCACCTGCTTCATCCGCTTCTTGCCCTCCTTCTGCTTCTCCAGGAGCTTTTTCTTGCGGGTTATGTCCCCTCCGTAGCACTTGGCGATCACGTCCTTGCGGAACGCCTTCACCGTCTCCCGCGCGATGATGTGCGAGCCGATCGCCGCCTGGATCGGGACGTCGTACTGCTGGCGCGGGATCCGTTTGCGCAGGCGCTCCGCCAGCGCACGGCCCATCTCGTATGCCTTCTCGCGGTGGACCACCATCGAGAGCGCGTCCACCGGGTCGCCCGCGAGCAGCACGTCGAGCTTCACCAGATTGGAGGGCTTCATCCCGTTCAGCTCGTAGTCGAGCGACGCGTACCCGCGCGTGCGGGACTTCAGCTGGTCGAAGAAGTCGAGCACGATCTCCGCCAGCGGCAGGTCGTAGGTGAGCTGCACCCGCTCCGGGGAGAGGTAGTGCATCCCCACGTGCTCCCCCCGGCGCTCCTGACAGAGCTCCATCACCGCCCCCACGAACTCTCTGGGGGTGATCACCTGGGCCTTGATATAGGGCTCGCGGACCTCCTCGATCGTGCCCGGGTCCGGCATGTCCGAGGGGTTGTGCACCTCCACCTCCCGCCCGTCCGTGAGCGTCAGGTCGAACTCCACCGAGGGCATCGTCGCCAGCAACTCCAGGTCGTACTCCCGCTCCAACCGCTCCCGCACGATGTCCATGTGCAGCAGGCCCAGGAAGCCGCAGCGGAAGCCGAACCCCAGCGCGTCCGAGGTCTCCGGCTCCCACGACAGCGCCGCGTCGTTGAGCGTCAGCTTTTCCAGCGCATCGCGCAGGTCTGGGTAGGTATCGGACTCGATCGGGAACAGCCCGCAGAACACCATCGGCTTCACCTCCCGGTAGCCCGGCAGCGCCTCCGTCGCCTCCGCGGGGCGCGCGCCAGCCCCGCGCGAACCCGCGCCGGCGCCCGCCGCGGGAGCGCCGCCAGGGCGCCGGCGCGTCGTGAGCGTGTCTCCCACCCGCAGCTGCGTGACGTCCTTCACCCCCGTGATCAGGTACCCCACCTCGCCCGCCGCCAGCTGGTCCGTGGGCATCATCTGCGGGGAAAAGCACCCGATGTCGTCGATGTCCGCCAGCAGGCCCGACGCCATCGCCCGGATCGCCTCGCCCTTGCGGAACACCCCGTCCACCACCCGGATGTACGCGATCACCCCTCTGTACTGGTCGAACTCCGAGTCGAAGATCAGCGCACGGGGCGGGGCCTCGGGGTCGCCCGCGGGCGGGGGCACCCGCGCCACCAGCTCCTCCAGCACCTCCCCCACCCCCGCCCCCGTCTTCCCCGAGATCCGCAGGATCGACTCCCCCGGCTCCCCAATCAGCTCCGCCACTTCCCCCGCCACCCGCTCCGGCTCCGCGCCCGGGAGATCGATCTTGTTCAGGCACGGGATCAGCTCCAGCCCCGCATCCACCGCCAGGTACGTGTTCGCCACCGTCTGCGCCTCCACACCCTGGGAGGCGTCCACAACCAGCAGCGCGCCCTCGCATGCGGCGAGCGAGCGCGACACCTCATACGTGAAGTCGACATGGCCAGGCGTGTCGATCAGGTGCAGCTGGTAGGTCTGCCCGTCCGTGCTCTCGAAGAACACCCGCACCGCCTGCGCCTTGATCGTGATCCCCCGCTCCCGCTCCAGGTCCATCGAGTCCAGCACCTGCGCCCGCATCTCCCGCTGATCCACCGTGTGCGTCAGCTCCAGGATGCGGTCCGCCAGCGTCGACTTGCCGTGGTCGATGTGCGCGATGATCGAGAAGTTGCGGATGTGGGCCTGGTCCATGACTACTTCTCCCTACAGGGAACCCGCCCCCGGAGGCGGCGGAGGGTTATCGAGGTTGCGGATGTGGGCCTGGTCCATCGTGATCAGACTCTAGATTGGCACGCCCTCGGGGTGCTCTATCCTTCGAGGACCGGCGGATCGCCTACTCGATCAGGGTCGCAAGACCCAACCGGGCAACGCGCCGGCCCTCGGGCGGGCGGCCAGTCTCGGTGATCGGGAGTGTCATGCCGCCCAGGCAATTAGACACTAAGTCCTGGGACGTAGTAGTTCAGCGGCGATCTATGACCGGCGCAACCGGGCGGGCCTTCGGCCCGCCCGGTTGCTATGACGCCCCTGCAACTACGCCCTGCCCAGCTGGGTACGGATCAGGCGGCTCACCTGGTGGGCCTCGGGGACGCGCATGGCCAGCACCGCGCGCATGTAGACCAGCACCCCAGCCACCCCCGCGCCCCCCACGCTCACGATCTGGGCGGGCAGCGAGCGACCGAGGAGGGCGTCGAGCGCGTACCACACCACCCACGACACCCCCCCGAGGAGGGCGGAGGCGAGCAGGATGCGCACGGTGATCATCGTGGTCTGGTGACCCTCCAGGTGCCCGTTGAAGCCGATCCGCAGGCGGCGCACCTGCAGGGCGGTCATCACCACGTTGGCCGACACCGTGCCGATGATCAGGCCCGCGATCCCCAGAGGCTTGTACAGCGAGAGGGACACGATGATGTCCACGACCATGTTCAGGGCCGCCAGGCTGGTGGGGATCCAGGGGCGCTGAACCGCGAAGAAGGTCCTGGTCAGAAGCAAATTGAGTCCCCCGAAGGGCAGGGAGAACGCGAACCAGAACAAGGCGATCGACACGAGGTGGGTCGACTCGGGGTTGAACTTCCCGCGTTCGAAGAGGAGCCGCACGATCGGGGTGGTGAGCGCGATCATGAACGCGGCAGCGGGGATCAGCAGGAGGTTGATCTGGCGCATCCCGATCCCCACCGCGCGGCGCATCCCGCCGGGGTCACGACGAGAGGCCATGCGGCTGAGGGTGGGAAAGAGCACCGTGGCGACCGCCACGCTGAAGATCCCCTGGGGGAGCATGTAGACGCGGAAAGCGTTTTCGATCGCCCGGGGGGCTTCCTTGTTGACGAGGGTGCCGAAGGCGGCGTTGATGAACTGGTCGAGGTTGACGATCCCCAGGCCGATCGTGACGGGAAGCATCAGGATGAACACCTGGCGCACCCGGGGGTCGTGCCAGTCGATGGAGAACTGCAGGCGGAAGTCGATCCGCGCGAGCGCCCCCAGCGCCATCACGAGCTGCACCCCGGTGGCGATCAAGATGCCGACGGCGTAGGCATAGATCTCGTCTTCGCCGTGAAAGTCCGGGAGCAGCAGGACGAGTGCCACGATGATCACCACGTTCCACACCGCGGGGGCGAGGGCGGGGATCGTGAAGTGTTCGTAGGACTGCAAAATCCCCACCAGCAGGCCCGTGAGCCCAAGCAGGAGCACGACGGGAAACAGCACCTGGGAGAGCCCCACGGTGAGGGTGTCCAGGGCCGCGTTGAAGGTGGAGCCGGTGAACAGCGGCATGATCACCCCAGCGGCGAGCTCGAAGAACGCGGTGATCGCGGCCAGCGCGATCAGCATGATCCAGAAGAGGGTGGACGCCAGCCGGAACGCCTCGCGGCGGCGGCCCTGCTGGAGTAGGTCGGTGAAGACCGGCACGAACGCCGCGGACAGCGCGGCCTGGGCGAAGAGGTTGGCGACCAGGTTGGGGACGAGATTGGCGAGCGTGAACGCCGAGGCCGGCCCCCCCGTGCCGAAGTAACTGGCGGCCAGGATTTCCCGCCCGAGCCCCGCCACCCGCGAGAACATCGTGAGGATCGAGAAGACCGCGGTGTTGCGCGCCACGCGTTCGCCGCCGGGCGGCACTTGGTCTCCAGGCTGCTCCCCAGCTTCGGCGCTCGCGGACAAGGCCGCTATAGTACGGCGCTCCCAAGATGGCCAACATCGCCTCCCAGAAGAAGCGGATCCTGCGTTCCGAGCGCGAGCGTTTGGAGAACCGCCGCTACACCTCCACGATCAAGACGTGCTTCCGCCGCCTGGAAGCCGCGGTGCAGGGCAGCGACGAGCCGCTCGCCGAGACCGAGCACCGCGCGCTGGTGAGCATGATCGACACCGCCGTCAAGCGCGGCGCGCTGCACCGCAACACGGGCGCCCGCAAGAAGAGCCGCGCGGCACGCCTGCGCGCGTCGGTCGGCGCCCCGTAGACGCCCGCTGGGCGGCGCTAGCGATCTTCGATCGGTAAAGCACGCCGCCCGGGTGGGTGGGCATTTCATCCCTTGCCTCGCCTGCCCATCGAAAAAACGTCTACGGGAGACGTTACGAGACGATCGAGGCAATGGCTCTGAGGGCGAGCGTGTCCTCGCTCAGCCCGGAGAGCCGTGAGCGGTGGGCCCGCAGCTCGGCCCCGCCGCGGGTGTCGAGCTCCAGGTCGGCGAGCACGCCCAGCGCGGCGCGCAGCCGCTCGGGGTCCGCGATGCGGGCGACGTCCGCGACGAAGCGCTCCGCCGCGCGGGGGGGCATCCGCAGGCCACGCCGAACCTCGGCGGTGGACTCCCCCGCCTGCAGGCGCAGGGCGACGGCAAGCGCATCGCGCACGCGGGCGGCCATCGGGTAAGCGAGCCCCCCCAGGCGCTCGCCCTGGCGGCGCAGACGCAGGTAAGCGAGCGTCGCCTCGCGGGGATCCCCCCCGAGCAGGGCGTCGGCTAGCACGAACGCGCGCCGCTCGGCCGAGTGGGCCGCGCGCTGTTCGATCAGCTCCGCGCTCACCCGGATCGGCTTGGAGTCGCCCCCAGGCCCTTCGAGCTCCAGCGCCAGCTTCTCCAGCTCCCGCAGGAGCCGTTGCTGGCGCTCCCCCACCTGGGCGACGAGCGCCTTGGCGGCCGCCTGGTCGAGCGCGAGGCCGAGCCGCCCCGCCTGCTCGCGCGCCCACTTGGGCAGCTCCCACGGCTTGACCGTGCCCTGCTGCACGATCTGCCCCTTCGCCGCCTTGACGGCATCGTGCACCGCGGCGGGCGCCTTCACGCGCCCCTCCTCGCGGGCGAACAGCGCGACGGTGGTGTCGGGAGGCATCGCCCGCATGGCGGGGAGCAGGTGCTCCTCGGCCTCCGCCTGCTTCCACCGCTCCACCCCATCCACCACGATCACCCGCTGCCCGATCGCAAATGTCATCGCGGCCAGCGCCAGGGCCACCCCGGCGGGAGCGCCGGCCTCTCCAGAGAGCACCTCGACGGAGCCCGCGTCCCCCTCCTGCAGCGCGAGCGCGTGCAGCCCCGCGCGGCGCTCGGCGATCGCGCCGTGGTCATCGCCGTGGATCAGGTAGGCGGGCTTCAGCGCGGACATCCGGAGCCGAGTGTATGTCTACGCGAGGACGATCGCCCGCAGCGGGATCTAGCGCACTACCACATTCACGAGCTTGCCCGGCACCACGATCTCCTTGACGATCTCCTTGCCGTCGAGGTGAGCCCGCACGTTGGGCGCGGCGCGGCATAGCTCCTTGAGCTGCTCGGGGGTCGCATCCGCGGGTGCCTGCACGCGGTCGCGCAGCTTGCCGTTGACCTGGCAGACCAGCTCGTAGACCTCACGCTCCAACAGCGCCGGATCGGCCCGCGGCCAGGGCTGCTCCCATACACGTTCGCCGGCCAAGCGGTCGTAGACGTCGGCGCTCACGTGGGGGGCGAAGGGAAAGAGCAGCGAGGCGGCAGTCGAGAGTGCGAAGCGCTGCGCGGAGATCGACGCCTGCTCGCGCAGGCGGGAGCATTCGTTGAACAGCTCCATCACCGCGGCGATCGCGGTGTTGAACGCGAAGCGACGCAGGTCGGTGGAGACCTTGTCGATCGCCCAGTGGGCCTTGCGCAGCAGCTCCTCCTCGGCATCCCCGTCGCCCTCCGCCGAAGCACCGTTGCCAGCCGGGCCATCCGCGCTCCCCGGTGCGTCACCCGCCGGGGCGCCATCGCCAGCCCGACCAGACGCTCCCCCCGAGGTATCCTTGCCTCTTCCCCGCTCCGCCACCTCCGCGGCCAGCCGCCAGAACCGACTCAAGAAGCGGTACACACCCTCAACGCCCTCGTCGGACCAGTCGACGTCCTGGTCGGGGGGGCCGATGAACAGGATGTAGGCCCGCGCGGTGTCCGCCCCATAGCGCTCCACGATCGCGGACGGAGGAACGACGTTGCCCCTGGACTTGCTCATCTTGGCGCCGTCCTTGGTGACCATCCCCTGGGTGAAGAGCGCCTGGAAGGGCTCCTGGAAGTCGAGGTGGCCGAGGTCGGCGAGCGCCTTGGTGAAGAAGCGCGCGTACATCAAGTGCAGGATCGCGTGCTCCACACCGCCGATGTACTGGTCCACGGGCATCCAGCGGCGCAGCACCGCGGGGTCCCACGCGGCCTCGTCGTTGGCGGCGTCGCAGTAGCGCAGGAAGTACCAGGAGGAATCCACGAACGTGTCCATCGTGTCAGTCTCACGGCGCGCCGGGCCCCCGCAGGCGGGACACTCCGCGGCCACCCACTCCTCCGCGGCCGCCAGCGGGGAGCGCCCGCGGGGCGCGTAGTCCTCGATGTCGGGCAGCTCCACCGGCAGCTGCTCCTCGGGCACGGGCACGATCCCGCACTCTTCGCAGTAGAGGACGGGAATCGGGCAGCCCCAGTAGCGCTGGCGGGAGACCAGCCAGTCGCGCAGGCGGTAGTTGACCGAGGCGTGACCCTTGCCCTCGCTGTCCAGCCAGCTGACGATCTCCGCGAGCGCCTCGCGGTTGCCCTGGCCGTCGAAACGGGGGTCGGAGTTGACCAGAGGCCCGTCGCCAGTGTAGGGAAGGCCCTCCTCGTCAGCCCCCTCGGGCGGGGTGGTGGACGGGTCCTCGATAACGCGGCGGATCGGCAGGCCGTGGGCGCGGGCGAAGGCGTAATCGCGCTCGTCGTGCGCGGGGACCGCCATGATCGCTCCCGTGCCGTACTCCATCAGCACGTAGTCCGCCACGTACATCGGGATCTCCTCGCCGTTGACCGGGTTGGTCACCGTGCGCCCCAGCGCGACCCCCGTCTTCGGCCGCTCCGCGTCGCCGCGCTCCTCGTTTGACTCGGTGAGGGCGT
The DNA here is from genome assembly GCA_035566955.1 of Solirubrobacteraceae bacterium. Lineage (GTDB taxonomy): Bacteria > Actinomycetota > Thermoleophilia > Solirubrobacterales > Solirubrobacteraceae > Palsa-744. Next base: position 17,308 of record DATMPY010000035.1, read on the forward strand.
GGTTGACGTACTCGCGGACCGCCCGCTCGCGCTCAGTGCCTTCGACGAGGCGTGGCACGTCGGAGTGCTCGGGCGCCATCACGAAGAAGGTCGCCCCGAACAGCGTGTCGGGGCGGGTGGTGAAGACGGGATAGTCGACCCCGAGCTCCGCGCAGCGGAACGTCACCTCGGCGCCCTCCGAGCGCCCGATCCAGTTGCGCTGCATGGTCTTCACGTTCTCCGGCCACTCGATGCCGTCGAGGTCGCCGAGCAGCCGCTCGGCGTAATCGGTGATGCGCAGGAACCACTGCTCCAGCTGGCGGATCTCGACCTCCGCGCCACAGCGCTCGCAGTGGCCGTCGACGACCTGCTCGTTGGCGAGCACCGTCTGGTCGTTGGGGCACCACTTGACCGCGGCCTCCTTGCGGTAGGCCAACCCGGCGCGCAGCAACTCCAAGAAGATCCACTGCGTCCAGCGGTAGTAGCGGGGTTCGTGCGTGGAGAGCTCCCGCGACCAGTCGATCGAGATCCCCCACGAGCGGAACTGGCGCTGGAAGGAGGCGATCGAGGCGGCCGTCGACTCGCGCGGGTTCACCCCGGTCTTGATCGCATGGTTCTCCGCCGGCAGCCCGAAGGCGTCATAACCCATCGGGTGCAGCACGCGGCGGCCCAGGCGCCGGTGGAAGTGCGCGATGGCGTCCCCCACCGAGTACACCTTCAGGTGCCCAATGTGGGGCTCCCCACTGGGATATGGGAGCATCTCTAGCACATAGGAGCTTGGCGGCGCGGGGGCGCCCCCGGCGTCGGCGCCACCACTCCCCGGGCCCTCGCCGGATGTGTGGGAATTGGCGGGTGCCCCGGGCGGATCGTTGGATACCTCCCAGGTGCGCTCGGCCGCCCACACCGCCTGCCAGCGGGGCTCGATCTCAAGCGGGTCATAACGGTGCTCGCTCATGTCCGCCGGGAGGTTAGCGAGCGCCCTGGGACGGAACGCTCGCCCGGCCCCGTCGACCGGCGCGCCACGGCCCTGTCGACCGGCGCCCCCGGCCCAGCCGGCCAATCAGCATCCCCCGGCCCAGCCGGCCAACCAGCACCCCCCGCCAACCGGCCACCCTGAGGGCGGCCGGTTGCAGTAAGGTCAGGCCAGTTCCTGGGAGGCGACCTGGAAGCGGCCCATCGTCTGGCCGAGCGACTCGCCGGTGAAGGCATTGATCACGCCCACGTTGTCGACCACCGAGGCGGCGCGGGTCACAGCCCGTTCGAACTCCTCGCTGGAGCGAACCTCATCCAGCTTGGCGCGCTCGCCGCGCAGCAGCACGAAGCCCGCGAGGTCGCCGCCGTGCGGGGCGATCAGGACGGGCTCGAAGCTCTCGATCCGCCCCTCCTGCTGCAGGCGACCGTAGAACTCGATGGTCTCCTGGAAGACCTCCAGAGCCCTCTGCTCACGACCCCGCACGACGGGGCCCCAACCCAGGAACAGCGCTTCTCCAGCCATCTCGCAATCCTCCTCTGTTGGGTTGCCTTCGAGACTACTCCGATGCCCGCGATCGCGTCCGCGAACCGCGAACGGCGCACATACCGGTCTTGTCCTCCCCAGCCGCCCCAGGCCAATCGAATTCGCGTAGAGCGCGAACCTTGACGCCATAGCGTTCGAAGCAGGCCGAGCTTCTGAGATCCAATCGCCCATGCTGATTCTCGATGCCAGGTCGACGCGATACGATGAGACCATCTGGGGCTATAGCTCAGTTGGGAGAGCGTCTGGCTGGCAGCCAGAAGGTCGCCGGTTCGAGCCCGGCTAGCTCCATATAACCCGACTCAACGCGAACCGCGGGCACACGGAAGGTCGGTTCGATTTGATCGCGTGCGTCTATGCGGATTCCGTCGATCATGGCTTGGAGGACGGGCTTGATGCGCGTCGGAGTGCCATCCTCTAGGGCGGTCTTGAGTGCGTCGCGCAGCGCGTCGAGTTCGGCGGCGCTGGTGCGCTCGGGGTGCTCGTCGTCGTCTTGGCTCGCGGCGAGTTCGCTGGCGCGGCGCTCGAACGTCTTGGCCTGCTCGCTGAGGGTCGCTATGCGAGGGGCGCAGGTGTCCTCGGGCATGGTGCCGGCCTCGAACGCGCGGAAGTAGCGGTCTATCGCTGCTCGTGTCTCGGCGAGCTTGCGCTGCACGGCGTCAAGCTCGGACTGTTGCTTGTCGTCGCGTGCAGTCAGGCGCTCGTATGCGTGGCTGATCGCTTGGTCGATCAGGTCGTGATCGTCTAGCACCGTGCGTAGACGGCGCGAGACGGCTTGCTCTAGTTGCTCGGCGGGTATGCGGTCGTTGTCGCAGTGCTTGGTGCCGTAGCGCATCCGGGTAAAGCAGGTGTAGTAGGTGTAACGACCGTTACGCCCATGCGAGGCCGTCCCGATGTATGCCTTGCCGCAGCGCCCGCACCGTACGCGCCCGCTTAGCAGGTACTCGGTCGGGTTCGACCTGCGCTGTGAGCGGTCCTCACCGCGCTCAGCGAGGATCGCCTGCGCCCGGTCGAAAAGGTCGGTGGGGATCAGCGGCTCGTGCGGTGATGTGTCAGTGCTCATCGGGCCGGCGGATGACCCTGGGCAACACAGAAAAGTCATGTGAACCCCGATTGTGTGACAAGCCAGTTTCAGGAATCTCATGTCGGTAGCTCCCAACGCAGCTTCTTACACGGAGGGTGGGTGTCGGTAGCGGGCCGGTCGGGGCGCCTCCAGCGTCCGCCGCCCGTTTCGCCGATGAGTGTAAAGCCGCTCGCACGTAGCGATGCGCCGCCCTCCTCGGGCAGCGTGTAGGTGACGAGCTTGCGGTAGCCGAGCGCCTTCACTGCCCGCCACGCCGCGCGGTAGAGCATTGAGCAGGCGTTCGGCGCCCCATCGGTGCAGCAGCGCCGCACTTCCGCGGTGTACCCGTCTTGCAAGCGTCGCGCGACCGGCCGTGCGATCACCACGACGCCGCGCAGCGCCTCGCCATCGGTCACGCCGACGACACACACGCAGCCGGGCACCGGCTTGTTATGACGGTGGTGCTGGACGATAAAAGCGTTTGCGATCCTCAGCGTGACCGGGACAAGCCACAACCGACCAGCCGAAGTCGCGCACGTCGAGCTTTGATCTGTCAGTGTTCATCGGGCCGGCGGATGACCCTGGGCAACACAGAAAGGTCATCCAGGGCGGCAAAGTGTGACAGGCGAGCACGGTTAGGTTGTGCTCCATCTGCTCGGGCATTGGCGTCCGTCGATTTTGTCCGCCATGACACGCGGGCTGCGGTGCGGGATACCCCTGCTCGGGACGCCCGCGTGGTTGCGCGCGATGTTCGTGCTGTCCGCGGATGCGAACGGGTAGCCGCTGCCGCTGAGCTTGAGGCCACGCAGCAGGTGAAGCCATACCGGCACGGGTCCGTCGCCGCACAGTGCGTCCATCGCTTGACTCATGCGCTCGTGCCAGCGCCGGTCGCCGACCGAGCGGTAATCCTTGGAGCTGCCGATGCACACGCGCGGCCAGTCGCCGGCTAGTCTCAGTAGCCGGTCTAGCGATTCGTGCATATGCCATACGGGTGCTCCCTGCTGCCCGAGCGGCCAAGCTGCGATCAGCGCGTCATTTTCTCGCTCGGTCCCTTCGATGCGGTCGGGAATCACAGCCCAAGTGGTCGGGTACTCAAGCCAGCGCTCACACCATCGGTAGTACGCCGGCTAGTCGGTCGCCCGGCCCGTGCGCCAGAACGAATAGGCGCCGTTGTCGAGCATGACCGACTGGCCGATGTCATGGCAGGCCGTGATGTCCTGCGGTTGCGCGAAGCTGACACAAAAGCAACGGCCCGCGAGTTCGAGCAGGCGTGCGCGGGGTGTGACTGGCGTACCGTGATAGTGGATCACGCGGCTTGCGGGCGGGCGCGGCCCCGCACTCGCCCGATCCCCGCGACGGCCGCGTTCACATCTACGACATCCGCCGCGAGCCCTTCAGCAACATCGAAGACTGGCTCTACGCCATCCAGCGCAACTACCGGCGCCGCCACCCACCCCCAACCGACCACGACATCTGGAACTGACCCTCATGCCACCGACGCTACCCAGCGCCCCGCGACAACACAAAGCCTATTGCCGGGGGATTACCGGCGATTACGGTCTAGTCGGATGATTTACCCTAGCTTTACGGAGGCGCGCGCCAAGCGCCGACCACAGTGCGAAAACTGCGACTCCCAACGCACCGACATCTTCTTGCAGAACGGAGGGCAGCTCGCGCTGCCCTCCGCCACGTCTATAAATAGGAGGTCTTTTGGACCTAGCCGCCCGGCGGTCCTGGGTGGGACGAGAGGGTTACGAGATTGACCGCTTCGCCTGCGGCGGTGTGGAGCACGACCTGTGTTTGCGGTGCTTCACCCGCTACGTAAAAGAGGCGTTCGTTCGTGGCGACTGTTGCAGACGATCCGGTCGAGTTACGTGCGCTTACGGAGGTACCTTCGGGCGTTACGCCAATCATCGAACTAGCGCCTGATAGCGGCGCCTCGATCAGTGAGCCGCCCTGGCTAGTCATCACAGCGTTGGAGGCACAAATGGCACCTGCGCCCGCAACCCATATGCACGTACCCGTCGCTCCCGGCACGAGCCACACCTTCTCGCCATGAAGCTCGCCCGCGAAGTGGGAAAGCGCTGGGTTTACGCCGTAGTGAGCAGCGGCCGTGCCCGGTGCTTCAAGTGACATGTTTGCTGCGGCAGGGAGTATGTCGGCAGGCTGCCGCGCCTCCTTGAGGATCGGGAAAGCAGACGCGACGCTGGCCGGTGTCGTTGTCGCGTCTCCGGTAGGCGATGGGGTGGTGAGATCGGGGGCGAGAACGTTTGTAGCAACCGCAACTGAGGCCAGCGCGCCGACTACGACGATAACCATGACCAAAATGGCGAAGCGCGTCCTTCGCTTCAGAGAGGCGGATGCGTGCTGCTGGCGGTGGCGCATGGAGCGCATTGCGTTTTTACTCCTTTCGGCGACAGTAGCGACGGACTGGGGTCGGGGCATCACGACCACCCTGCCCATGCCCAGAGCTTCTGGCTCGCACCATTGTCATTCAAAGCCTGTGCGAAGAGATACGTGCCTCCCATGTATTCCGACTGAAAAGCGTGTTTGGGTTCCGAGCAGTACGGCGTAAAGAAGTACTCTTTGTTGTTGATCTGGGCGTCAGCGCAGCCGAAGCTGGCCGAAAGGGGTTCAGTCTCGATGTAGTTGAGGTGGTGGGCCGTCCCCCACTGCTGCCACGTATTAGCCCCAGTGTTTACCCAATTCAGCCAGACGGTTGTTTCGGCCTGGGCACTCGATGCGAGAACGCCGGCGAGCATGACGACAGCGACCGATACCGAGAGATACCGAGAGACTCTACTCGGCAAGCACCGCCAGATCTTACGAGATGGCTGCTGCATTCGATTTCTCCCTTCCATATCGTTGTCGTGTCACTGAATGTGAACGCGCCGACTTCGGCGCACACCCAATGCGCTCATGTGGTCCTAGTAGCCAGTCTGGCCGCTGGCCCCACGAGACGCGGGGAGCATATCACTTCGCTTCGTGGAGTCGTTCAGTCCCTCGGAAGATATCCAAGGCACCTAAGTAGTTCTGGATGTCGGGAAAGGGCCGATATGCAGGGAGTTTGGGGCGGAGGGCTTGTGGCCGGGCCGGCGGACCCGCGCACAGTAGTATGGACGTTTGTTCGAGCCACGAGGCGAGGCGGCATCAGTCAGGAGGGCTCGTTGCAAAGCGCACGTAGTTCGGGCAGGGTGGGCAGGTTGGGACGCCCACGTCTGGCGGCCGGGCTGGAGTTGGCCCCCGGACCTACGGTAGCCGCTCTCGTTCAACCACTTGGCGAGCATCCATCCCGTCGAGCGCTCCCGATACCGCGCGAGCGACCCGGTAGCGCTCGACGTGTTCTGGCGCCAGTGGCAGACCTTGAGCGAGCCCGCCCGTGTGAATGCGCTCGCGCCGCTCGAACAAGCTGCGGGCGCTGCTGGGGACCGTGCGCTGCGCAACATGCTCTGCCAGCCGGGAGCGCCGGACATGCGCGAGCGGATCAGCGCGGGGCGGTGGCTGCTGGTGTCGCTGCCGCAGACGATCGGGGAGGACGCCGCGGACCTGATCGGGTCGGTGCTGCTGCACCGCGCGTGGCAGGCCGCGCAGCGTCTCGGGCCGCTCGCGCTCAGCGACCGGCCGCCGTTTCTGTGTCTGATCGCGGCCGGCGCCCCGCGTGAGCAGGAGAACGCCGAGAACGCCGGCCGGAGGCGCGAGAACTTCAGAAAGGCAGGTTGAGGTTTTCTAGGCCGGGCTCTCCGTCAACCCCTTCGGGTCGCCGAGATTCAGCGAGTCGGAAACATCTTGGGGCTGGTCGAGCCGCTTCCACGCTGGCCGAGCGAGCCCCGGCTTGCAATCAACCGCGACCCGTGCTAGGCCCGTCGGCTTGACAGCGCCCAGGCAGCGGGATGATCTCGCCGTCGTCGCTCAGCCGCCCCGACAGCACCCGCAGCGAGTGCTTGCCAGTGATCGTGAGCACCCGGTCAGCGTACATCGCGGACTCGATGTCCGACACGCTCATCAGCACGCCGCAGCGCGGTCGGCTCTCCTCGATCAGCAAGCGCAGCAGATCGGACGCCTCTTCTGTGGCCGGTTCGCGTAGCGCGTCGAGCAGATCGTCAATGACCACGAGCTTCGGGCTGCCGATGAATCCCCGCGCGAGCCCGGCCAACACCCGCTGCCAGTCCGACAGCTCCCCCCACCGCAGGCCGAAGCACTCTCGCGCTCCCACCCGCTCAAGCATCTGCTCCGCCGCGCGCTTGGCCTGCCGCCGGTCGCGCCCACCCGGAGCCAGCGGCCAGCCGACGAACTCCGCGACCTCGGCCTCCTCCATCCCAGGCCCCTCACGATCGACCCAGCGCAGTTCACGGGGCCGACCCTCGAGGTCCGCGAGGGCGCGGCCTTCCAGCGAAACGGTCCCGCCATCTGGGGGCTCCACTCCCGCTGCGATCTTCAGCAGCGTCGTCTTGCCCGCCAAGCGTCCGCCGATCACCACCACGACCTCACCTCGCACGACCTCCAGCGAGACATCCACGAAGACGGGCGACCACCCACCGCGCGTATAACCCTTCCTCATCCCCTCAATCAGCAGCAGCTCTGCCACGACTCGACCCCCTCCCCCGCCGCGCCTGCCCATCTCCCCAAACGGTGACTGGGATAGGTAAGCACCACGGCACGAGCTTACCCCATAGGGTGTTGCCCGAAATGCCCGAGACGGAGTTGGCGATCTTCGACTGCGACGGTGTGCTCGTTGACAGCGAGACGATCTCAAACACCGTGCTCGCGCAGGCGCTCACCGCGGAGGGACTGCCAACGACGCTCGCCGAGGCTCGCCGCGACTACCAAGGGATGCTGCTGAGCGAGGTTGTTGCCAAGGCGCAGAGGAGGCTCGGGCGCTCGCTTCCCGAGGACTGGCTGATGCACTACGAGCGCGAGCGCGCGGAGGCGTTCCACCGCGAACTGGAGCCCGTGCCGCACGCGGCCGAGGCCGTACAGCGCGTCAGCGCCGCCGGGATAGCCGTCTGCGTGGCCTCCCAGGGGAAGGTCTCCAAGACCCGTCTCACGCTCGGGCTGACCGAGCTACGCGACCTGTTCCCCGCCGCCGCGCTGTTCTCGGCCGAGGCCGTCCCGCGCGGCAAGCCGCACCCCGACATCTACCTACACGCGGCCTCCACAATGGGCGCCAAGCCCTCCCGCTGCGTCGTCGTGGAGGACACCCCCTCCGGCGTCACGGCCGCCGTGTCGGCCGGTATGCGCGCGATCGGCTACGTCGCCGACAGCGACGAGACAGCCTTGCGGGCGGCCGGCGCCGAGGTTCTGCGATCGATGCGCGAACTGCCGCAGCGACTCGGGCTCGACTGACCGCGACCCAAGACCGCGCCGCCGGGCCAGAGCCATCGGCTACGGTGTCCGCTTGAGCGAGCAGAAATACACGGTACGCGCAGCCCGGCCCGTCGAGGCGTCGGCGATCCTCGACCTGTGGCGGGGGGAGCGCAGTACGCACGCGACCACCCCCGACCGGCCCAAGGATGTTCACCGGCTGCTCGCCGACATGCCAGGAAGCCTGCTCGTCGCCGACGTTGGCGGCGCGCTCGTGGGCGCCCTGATTGCCGCGTGGGACGGATGGCGAGGGAATATGTACCGGCTCGCAGTGCTCCGCGAGCACCGACGCCGCGGCGTCGGCTTGGCGCTCGTGCGCGCCGGCGAGGAGCACCTGCGCCAGCAGGGCGCCTACCGCATTACGGCGCTGGTCGGCTACGAGGACGAGACCGCCTCGGCGTTCTGGGAGTCCGCAGGCTACCCGCAGGACCGCCAGATAGGCCGCCGCGTGCGCAACCTGTAGCGGAGGATGGCCTCCTATTCCCCTTCGTTGAGCGACATCTGCCCGCCGGGGAGCCGCGCGCAGTGGTTCGCGTTGAGTCGGGTTGGCTCCATTACCCACCCGAAGGTCGAACCGCCGACCTGCTGGTTCGACTGTCGTCCGCCCCCGTCCATGCGCGAGACTCGATGCGAACGCGGGTGGGCTGATGCGCTCAGTCTTTGTGTTGTGTGCGGCGCTGGTGCAAGCGTCGCATCTTGTCGCGGCTGCCGCAGGTGGTCATCGAGCACCAGCGGCGGCGTCCACTGGCATTGAGGAACAGCCAGCCGCAGTCGCGGCCCGGGCAGCGACTGACGCGCGCCAGACGGCGGGGGTCCGCAAGCAACGCGACCGCGTCGGTCGCGACGGCGTAGCGGATTCTTTGGGGATCGTGTGCCAGCCAGTCGAGCTTGTAGAAGTTCTCGCCGGCCAACAGAGAGGCGTGCTTGACGGCCTGGGTGTAGTTGCTCATCAGCACCTCTAGGTCCTTCTTGGAGGGCTCCTTGTCTCGAATGATCGAGGAGAAGAGGCAGTGAACGGCGTCACGTAGCACGCGAGCGTGGCATAGCTCGTCTGCGCTCGCCAACGTCGCGTCGCTGAGCAGGTCAAGGCGCTGACCCCAGCGGCCTAGCGTGTCCGGCGTCCTCAACACGTCTGTCTGCTCGGGATGGAGGTGCTCATCGTCGGGCGACCAGTCGACGGTGTTGGCGTAGTCCAGGCAGAGCGCCTCTCCCCAGAGATGGATCGTCTCCGGCATCCGTGACGCACGACGTATCTTACCAGTAGATCGTATGATAGGGTAAGATACTGGAACGGTGAGCGACCCCAAATCCAGACCACGTGAGGGAAATCCGATGGCAGCGCGAGATGTCGTCAGGAGCGACACCGGATGTCGGAACCTGGCCGTCGGGGAAGGGCCGACCTTCCCCGACCTCCCGGTCGCAATCGCCTCCTTCTGCCCGCACGCTGCGGCCTAGCGATGCCCGCATTCGTGCACCACCTGCGCGTTCGCTACAACGAGTGCGATGCCCAAGGCCATGTCTTCAACGCGCACTATTTCGTTTATTTCGATGTCGCCCTAACCG
>DATMPY010000036.1:0-5868 GCA_035566955.1 Solirubrobacteraceae bacterium
TGCACAACAGCCCGCTGTCTGAGCTCGCGTGCCTGGGGTTCGAGTACGGCTACAGCCAGGAGGCACCGGAGACGTTCGTGCTGTGGGAGGCGCAGTTCGGCGACTTCGCCAACGCCGCACAGGTCGTCATCGACCAGTTCATCGTCTCCGGCCTGGCGAAGTGGGGCCAGTCCTCGCGCCTGACGCTGCTGCTGCCGCACGGCTACGAGGGCCAGGGCCCGGAGCACTCGTCAGCGCGGCTAGAGCGCTTCCTCGCGCTCGCCGCCGAGGGCAACATCCGCGTCGCCAACCCCACCACCCCCGCCCAGTACTTCCACCTCCTGCGCCGCCAGGCCCGCATCGCCAAGCAGCGCCCCCTGATCGTGATGACCCCCAAGTCGCTCCTGCGCCTGCCCCAGGCCAGCAGCGAGATCGCCGAGCTCGCCGAGGAGAGCCGCTTCCAGCCCGTGCTCCCCGAGCCGGGGGTACAGGACGAGCAGGTCACCCGGCTCGTCCTCTGCACCGGCAAGGTCTACTACGACCTCGTCGGCCACCCCGACCGCCGCGACAGCGAGAGCGTCGCCGTCGGGCGCGTCGAGCTGCTCTACCCCTTCCCCGAGCGCTCCATCCGCGAGCTGATGGCCCGCTACCCCCACCTGCGCGAGGTGGTATGGGTGCAGGAAGAGCCCCGCAACATGGGCGCCCGCGCGCACATGTTCCCCCGCCTGATGCAGATCATGCCCGCGCAGATCCACTTCGGCTACATCGGGCGCCCCGAGCGCGCCAGCCCCGGCGAGGGCTATCCCGCCGCCCACATCGCCGAACAGAGCCGCATCGTCCGCACCGCCCTCGATCTCAACGTCGACACCTCCCAGTACCCCCGCAAGACCCCAGGAGAGCGATGACCGCGCTTTGGCGACGCTTCATGAACATCTTCCGCCAGCGCCGCCGCAAGCGGCGTGCGGGGCGCGGCTGAGGCAGCCCCACGCCCCCACATGCCGGGGGTCGACCTCAATAGCCCGCGCGCCCAGCGCATCCTTGCGCGTGTGCGCGCGATCCCGCCCGGCTTCGTGCGCACCTACGGCGATTGCTCCCCCGGCGCCCCCCGCGTCACCGGCGCCGTACTCGCGGCGTGCAGTGACAGCAGCGTGCCCTGGCATCGCGTCGTGCGCGCCGATGGCTCGCTCGCCAAGGGTGCCCGCCAGCGCGCCCTGCTCGACGCCGAGGGCGTCCCCTTCCGCGGCCAGCGCGTGGATTTGCGCGTCGCGCGGGTGTTCGAGCTTTGACATCAGCGTCTCGTCAAACACGCGCTCACAGTAGCGCGAGGAGGCAACGCAGCGAGCCGCCCCTACTACCGCCCCCGCCACACCGGATCGCGCTTCTCCTTGAACGCGCTGGCGCCCTCTTTTGCGTCCTCCGAGGCGAACACCGGGCCGGAAATCGCCGCCTGGCGCTGCCACATCTCCGCAGCCGTCCAGTCCCACTGCTCCTGGAGGATCTGCTTGGAGGCCACCAGCGCGAGCGGGCCGTTCTTGGCGAGCGTCGCCGCGAGCTCCAGGGCGGCGTCGACCGCGCCTCCCGGCTCCGCCAGGCGGTTGACCACGCCGAGCTCGTGGAAGCGCTCCGCCAGCATCACATCGCCCGTAAGCGCCAGCTCCATCACCACGTGGTAGGGCATCCGCCGCGGCAGGCGCAGCAGCGCGCCGCCTGCGGCGACGAGCGAGCGCTTGGCCTCGGGGATGCCCAACTTCGCGCCCTTCGCCGCCACAATCAGGTCGCACGCCAGCGCCACCTCCATGCCCCCCGCCACCGCGAAGCCCTCGATCGCCGCGATCAGCGGCTTGCGTGCGGCGCGCTGCGCGATGCCCGCGAAGCCCCGATCCCCGAACCACGGGGACTCTCCGCGCACGAACGCCCCCAGGTCCATGCCCGCGCAGAAGCAGCCCCCCGCCCCCGTGAGGATGCCCACCGCGAGGGTGTCCTCGGCGTCCAGCTCCTCCAGCGCGCCCGCCACACCCTCCGCGACCGCGCCGTTGACGGCGTTGCGTACCTGCGGGCGGTTGAGCGTGATCAGCAGCACGTTCCCGCGTCGCTCCGTGAGGACCGCGGTGGGTTCGGCGGGGGCGGTGGGTTCCGCGGAGGTGGTGGGTTCCCCGGAGGTGGGGTCGGTCGTTGCTTCGGTGGTGGCGGCAGTGTTGTCGGTCATTGCCGCATCTTAGGGGCGGAGAGGTGCAATGGTGCAGGGGGTCGCACAGCGGGAAGCGACCCACGCCCTACGCCGCGAACAGCCTCAGCTCCGGCTCCCGCTCCCCGCGCAGCACCTCCAGGTCGACCTCCACGCAATCGATGCCGCGGGCCTGGGCGAGCACCCGCGCCTGGGGCTTGATCCGCTGTGCCGCCAACACCCCCCGGCAGGAGCCCAGCGCCGGGTCCAGGCGGATCCGCTCCAGGTAGCGCGTCAACTGCTCCACCGCGTCGATCGTCGCGATCCGCTTGATCTCCACCGCCACCCACTCGTCCTCGCCGTCGCGGCACATCAGGTCCACCGGGCCGATGTCCGTCGGCCACTCCCGCCTGATGAGCCGGAAGCCCTCCCCACACCACTCCGGAGTGTCCGCCAGCAGCTCCTGCAGTTCGCGCTCCAGGCCCTCCTTCTCCAACGACACCAGCGTATCCAACTCGTGCTCGATGTCCGCCAGCACCTCCCCGATCTGGATCTCCACCCGGTCCTCCTCGCGCTGCTTGCGCACCACCAGGCGCGTCAGGGCGCCCTCTTTGTCCGTCTCCTGTTCGAGCACCGTCGGCGGGGTCATCCAGTTCAGCGGCTTCACGTTCGGGCCTCCCCCGTCGGCCCACACCATGAACGTCCCGTCCGCCTTCAGCATCAACAGCCGCACCGCCTCCGGCAGCACCGTCGTCAGACGGCCGATGTAGGAGACCTCACAGCGGGCCACGATCAGGCGCACCCCGGGACCCTACCCCGTGCGCCGGATCGGACGACAGAGAGCGGTGTACGGACGACGCGCCACCGGGGTGGGCCTGGTCGCCCAGGCAGAGCTGGGCGGCGCAGGCGGCGCGTAGCCGCTCACACAGCGGGGGGGTTCGGCGGTTGCCTCTCCTGCACGGGCTCCCCCTCGCGCTCACCGCCCTCTCCGTTCAGCGCCTCGCGGAACTCGCGCATCGTCTTGCCCGCCGCGCGCGTCAATTCCGGGAGGCGTTTCGGGCCGAGCACCACCAGCGCGACGGCCGCCACGAACAGGATGTGGATCGGGTTCTCGAAGCCCATGTTTCCGCTACTCAGAACGTGTGTTGATCGATAGGGAGGGGGCCCTGGGGGAGGGCCTGCCCTCCCCCAGCTGATTGATGTGGATCGGGTTCTCGAAACCCATACACGTTGAGGCTAGCGCGACCGTCGGGCCAAGCCGAACCGCCGGGGCGCGCCTTACCCTGCACCCATGGCACAAGTGTCATCGTCCCAGCCCGGGCGGCCCTACCCTCCGCCCGCAGAGCCCGAGCCCTTTTGGCCCGCCCAGGCGACCGTGCTCAGCGCCATCGCCCTGCAGCTGCTGCTCCCCAGCCGGCTCACCGTTGGGCCCTCCTGGCTGATCCCCGCGCTGGAGGGCGCGCTGCTGATCGGGATGTTCATGGCCACCCCCCGCCAGCTCGAGCACGAGCACCCCCGCCGCCGGCGCGTCGCGCTCGGCCTCACCGCCTTCGTGAGCGCCGCCAACGTCTACTCCCTGGCCGCCCTCACCCACTTCCTCCTGCACCACAGCCCCCCCGGGGGCGGTCGCGCGCTGATCGTCGCCGGCGTGCTCATCTGGCTCACCAACCTCCTGATCTTCGCCCTCTGGTACTGGGAGATGGACCGCGGAGGGCCCGGCCGGCGCGCCGCCGGGCACGATGGCCCGCCCGACTTCCTCTTCCCCCAGATGACCGACGACCGCATCGAGCCCCTCGCCTGGCGGCCGAAGTTCATCGACTACCTCTACGTCTCCCTCACCAACAACACCGCCTTCTCACCCACCGACACCATGCCCCTCACGCCGATGGCCAAGAGCATCATGGGCGTTCAGGCGCTCGTCTCCCTCGTCACCATCGGGCTGATCGTCTCCAGGGCCGTGAACATCCTCGCCTGAGGGGTGGGTGCCCGAGGGGTGAGGACCTGCGAGGGCGGGAGCCGAGAAGGCGGGGACCCGAGGGGATAGGGACCGAGAAGGCGGGGCCCGAGGGGGTGGGACCGGAGAGGGTGGGACCCGAGGGGTGGGACCGGAGAGGGTGGGGGGCCCGAAAGGGCGAGTGTGAGTATTAAAAAATCGGCCGCTGTATAACAATCGTCTGACAGCAGCCAAAAAGTAATATATGAACATCCACGCTCCACCCTCGGCTACTTGTCAACCTGGCCCACAGCCATCCACCGAGGAGGGGCACAGGCTTCTTACGCGGCTGAGGGCGCGGGCTGCTCCATCCGCGGCTCGATTGCCAGGGCCTGGATGACCAGGTCCTTGACCTCCCCGTTGGCCCCCAGGCCGAGCGCGCGCTCCAGGGCCTCCAGGGCGCCCTCGCGGTCCATCAGGCGCAGGCGCAGACGGCCCACCCGCTCCCACGCCTCCGCGTCCGCCGGGCCCCGCTGCGCCGCGCGCAGCGCCGCTTCCGCCGCCAGGTCCACCGCGCCCACGTCCTCGTAGATCCGCGCCGCGAAGCGGTGGGGGGCTGGGCGCTCCCCGTCCACCCGCGCCCAGTCGCGCACCGAGCGCGCCGCCGCCTCCATGTCGCCCGCCTGCCAGAACGCCAGCGTCATCAGCCGCAGCACCCCCACGTTGCCCGGCTCCGCTTCCCGCGCGTACACCAGCCGCTTCGCCGCCAACGCATATTCGCCTTCCGCCATCGCCCGCTGCGCCGCCACCATGAAGCGCTCCATCCGCTCCCCCGCCGGGTCGGGCTTTGAGAAATCCACGAAGCGCATGCTCCCCGCCGGCACCGTCCGGATGCCGTGGCTGAACTTCACCCGCGCCCACTGCTGCACCTCATCGTCGCCCGTGCTGTCCCCCGTGAAGTAGATCCCCGCCACCGTCCCCACCCCCCACTCCGGGTAGGACATGCAGCGCGCGTAGCGGTGCACCACCGAGTGGTCCGGCACCCGCGCCCCGAACGGGTCGTGCTTGGCCTGCTCCGCCGCCGCCTGGCGGGAGCGCTGCTCCTCTTCGTAGGCCCTGCGCCCCGCCTCCTCCCGCGCCTTGCGCGCCGCCGCCGCGCTGACCCGCACCGCGTTGCGCGATACCCGCCCCCCGCGCAGGCTCTCCGCCATCCGCTCCAGCTGGTCCGCCGCCTCGTTGATCGCCTTCAGATGGCGCTCGTGCTCCGGCTGCTTGCCCGGGGGAGCCAGGTCCGGGTGCCAGCGCTTGGCCATCCGCCGGCGCGCTAGCTGCACCGCCCGCTTGTCGAACGGCGGCTCCAGCTCCAGCAGCATCATCTGCTGCTCGATATCCAGGATCGTGGGCACGAGGTACAAACGGTAGCGCCACAACCCCGGCCCCGGAGCGGCACGTGCCGCTCCGGGCCACTCCGCCCGGGAGCGCCACTACGCACGCATACCCGACGGCCGGAGGCCGTCCAATCCCATCCCTCTATCCTCCGCGGGAATGTCCTCCTCCCAGTACATCTTCACCATGCACCGCCTCTCCAAGGTGCACCCCCCCGACAAGACGGTGCTCAACGAGCTCACCCTCGCCTTCTATCCCGGCGCCAAGATCGGGGTGCTCGGCTACAACGGCGCCGGCAAGTCCACCCTGTTGCGGATCATGGCCGAGCTCGACACCGAGTTCGACGGCCACGCGCAGCTGGCGCACGACGCGACCGTCGGCCTGCTTGAGCAGGAGCCCCGGCTGG
>DATMPY010000037.1:0-28276 GCA_035566955.1 Solirubrobacteraceae bacterium
CACCGTCGCCCGGCGGTTGTCCTGGAGGGCCCCCGTCACGATCTCCGCCGCCGAGGCCGTGTCGCGGTCCACCAGCACCACCATCGGGATCGACCCCGGGATCGCGTCCCCCTCCGCTCTCAGGATCTGGGTCGGCTGGACGCGGCCGTGCATGCTCACCACCACGGCCCCCCGGAGGAGGAAGATGCTCGCCACCAGCTGCGCCTCTTCCACAAGGCCCCCCGGGTTCGAGCGCAGGTCGAGCACCAGGCCCCGCGCCCCGTCGTGGTGGAGCTCCTGATCGACCGCTTCCCGCACTTCCCCGTGGGCCCCTTCGCTGAAGCTCGCCAGGTTCACCACCCCGAGCTTCACCCCGTTCACCGTGCGCGTGATCGACGCCACCACCGGCTGGTAGATCGTGGCTCGTGTCAGCGTCATCGTGCGCGCGCTCGACGCGTGACCGTGGCGGCTGACGTGCACCGGGCTTTCGACCCGCAGCGTCACATTCGTGTCCGGGGGGCCTTTGACCAGGTTGGTCGCCGCGTCCTCCGGCACCCCCGTCAGCGTGCGGCCGTTCACCGCCACGATCACATCGCCCGCCGCCATGCCAGCGCGCGCCGCGGGGGAGCCGTCGAAGACCCGCACGATCCGCAGCCCCCGAGGCGCCGGGTTGACCTCCACCCCGATGCCGCTGAAGCTCCCCGGGTGGTCGAACTCGCGCACTTCCCCCGGCGTCAGGTAATGGGAGAAGGGATCGTTCAGGCTCGCCACCGCCCCCGCGATCGAGGCGTTGGCGAGCTGACCCTTGCCGACGGGGCGGTAGTAGTCGTGGGAGATCCGCGCCAGCGCTTCGTCCACCACCCGCGTGTCGTGGTCCGCCACGAACGTCCGCTGCACGAACCCCGGGAGGTCTTCCGGGTGGCCCCCCAGCCACACACCCGCTACGAGCAGCGCCAGCAGCAGCGCGCTCAGCATCGCGCACCCGGCGACGATGGCGAGGATGGGAGATCGGCGGCGGGGTGTCACGGCACCCCCAGCCTACGAGGTCTGATCCCAGCTGAGCGACACCCAACTCCCGCGGGACATGAAGATGCACCGCCGCATGGATAAGGTGGGGCGCATGGCCGACGTGACCACCACCACCGTTCCCGCCAACCGCCTGCCGGTCCACCGGGTGGCGGTGCCCGGCACGCGGGCGCTCACGGCCCTCGTGGCGTTCGACGCGGGTGCGCGCAGCGAGCGCCCCGAGGAGAACGGGATGGCCCACTTCCTCGAGCACCTCGTGTTCAAGGGCGGCGAGAAGTACCCCACCTACACCGACGTCAACGAGACCGCCGAGCGGCTCGGGGGGGTGCTCAACGCGTACACCAGCCACGACCTCGTCGCCTTCCACATCACCGTCCGCGCGGAGTCCGCCGGGGCGGCGATCGACCTGCTGAGCGACTTCGTGGGGCGCCCTCGGATCGATGCCGAGGAGCTCGACCGCGAGCGGGGCGTGGTGATCCAGGAGATCAACCGCGCGTACGACCAGCCCTCCACGGTCGCGGAGTACCTGATCGACCGCGCCGCCTTCGGGGAGCACCCCCTTGGGCGCACGGTGCTCGGGCCCGAGGAGAACCTCCGCGGCTTCACCCGCGCGGCCATCGTCGCTTTCCGCGAGCGCCGCTGGGCGGGCGCCCGGGGCGGGGCGTTCCTCGTGGGCAACCTCGACCACCTGCCCCCGGACGAGGAGTTGCACGAGCTCTTCGCCCGCTTCCCCGCGCTCGGGGAGCCCGAGCCCTACGTGCCCGCCCCCGCCTTCCTACCCGAGACCCTTGTGGAGCAGCGCGACACCAACCAGTCGCACCTGCGCATGATCTACCGGCCCGCCGTGCGGGTCACCGAGCGCCGCCAGCGGGCTGCGCTGGCGATCTACTCCACCCTCCTCGGGGGCTCCATGGGCTCGCGGCTGTTCGACGAGATCCGCGAGAAACGGGGCCTCTGCTACTCGGTCTACGCGCTCGATCACTCCTTCGCCGACGTCCCCATCCTGCAGCTCGGCTCGGGCCTCGACTCCAGTAAGTGCATCGAGGCCTACACCCGCATGCGCGAGATCGTGCAGGAGCTGCGCGAGGACGGCCCCCGCGAGGAGGAGGTCGAACGCGCGCGCGCCTACGCCGCCGGGCGGCTGGTGCTCGCCTTCGAGAACACCAATGCCGTCGCCCGCTACGCCGCCGCCCAGTCGATCGTCTTCGGCGAGGAGATCGACCCCGATGCCGCCATCGCCGCCCTCGACGCGGTCAACTTCGAGGAGGTCCGGGAGGTCGCGGCGGGCATCACCGAGGAGCTTGCGGTCGCGTGCGTCGGGCCCCATACCGCCGAGGAGTTCTGAGGGGAATGGATTTTGGGAGACGCGTGGCGGGCGTCTCCTACGATCGCGTGGCTCCTCCGGTCGCCACGCCAGTGGCGGCCAACCTGGCAGCCTCGCCACGCTGGAGCGGCCAACCTGGCGGCCTCAACACACTAGCGCGGCCAAACCGGCGGCCTCAACACACCTGGAGCGGCCAACCCGGCCGCCGTGAGCGGGTTGGGATGTATATATGTTTTAAAAGTTGCGTATAACGATGGTCAGACGCAACTCGTTTTTTAATACATCAACCAACAGCCCTCGGCTTGGTGTACGTACGATCGATATACGGGCGTCACAGACGAGGGGTCGGCGAATCGGGCGTCAGCCTAGGGCGACCATGCGGTCGATCGGCACCCGGGCCCGGACAGCGATCTCCTCGGGCACCCGCACCTCGAACTGCATTTTCCGCAGCGAGTCGCGCAGCTTGGGGAGGGTGATCATCTTCATGTACACGCAGCTCGCCTCGGGGTTGGCGGGGATGAAGTCGATGTCGGGAGCCGCCATCCGCAGCGGGTGGAGCATCCCCACCTCGGTCGCCACCACCGCCTCGCGCCGGCCGCCCGCGACGGCCCTCCCGGCGGCAGCCTTCCGCTCGGCCTGCTCCGCGGCGGCCCGCCGCTCGGCCTGCTCGGCGTAGGAGAGCATCCCGCCGGTGGAGAGCATGTGCACGCCCTCCGCGGAGATGTCCCCGGCGGCGACGTACTCCATCACCGAGGTCGAGCAGCCGCACTCGGGGTGGATCAGGAAGTCCGCCCCGGGATGGGCGGCGCGGGTGGCCTCGATGTCGGCGGGGCGGATCCCCGCGTGCACGTGGCACTCGCCGTCCCACACGTGCATCCGCCGACCGAGCTCCTTCTCCACGTACGCACCCAGCCACATGTCGGGGCCGAACAGGATCTCCGTGTTGGGGCCGTGGGTCTCGTAGATGTGGCGCACCACGTGCACCGCGTTGGCCGACGTGCAGCAGTAGTCGGTCAGCGCCTTGACCTCGGCGGTGGTGTTCACGTACATCACCACCACCCCGTTGGGGTATCGCGCCCGCCACTCGGCCAGCTGCTCGGCGTCGATCGAGGCCGCCAGCGAACAGCCCGCGTCGAGGTCGGGGATCAGCACGGTCTTCTCGGGGCACAGGATCGAGGCGGTCTCGGCCATGAAATGCACCCCGCAGAACACGATCGCCTCACCCTCCGCGGCGGCCGCCTTGCGCGAGAGGCCAAGCGAGTCGCCCACGTAGTCGGCGACGTCCTGCACCTCGGGCACCTGGTAGTTGTGCGCGAGGATCACCGCGCCACGCTCCGCCGCGAGCGCGCGCACCTCGCTCTGCATCTCCATGGTCTCCTCCGGGGTCAGGGCGGGGGCGGGGGCCTGCGAGGGGGTCATCGGCAGGGAGGGCGAGAGCGTCCGCGACTGGGACGTGGGCGACGATGCAGAGGGACTCTGCGGCGGGGAGGCGAGCCGTGAAGAGGAGGACTGCGGTAGGGAGGTCGGGGTGGGGGCCATGGGCAGGTTCATGGCAGTGCCTCCAGAATCAGGGAAAGGTCTAACGCGGGCGCCGAGTGGGTCAGGGCGCCCATCGAGATCCATTCTACCCCGGTCTCGGCGCGCGCCCGGAGCGTTTGCAGGGTCACCCCGCCGCTGGCCTCCAGCTGAGCGCGGCCCGCAACCTGCGCAACGGCGGCGCGCAGCTGGGCGTCGTCCATGTTGTCCAGCAGCAACCGCGGGGCACCGGCGGCGAGCGCCTGCTCGATCTCCGCGGGGTTGCGCACCTCCACCTCCAGCGTCCCCGCCAGCTCGGGCGCCACCGCGCGCGCCCGCGCGAGCGCCCGCCCGATCCCCCCCGCGGCGGCGATGTGGTTCTCCTTGACGAGGATCGCGTCGTAGAGCCCCACGCGGTGGTTGTGCGCCCCCCCCGCCGCCACGGCGGCCTTCTCCAGCGCCCGCAGCCCGGGTGTGGTCTTGCGCGTGTCCAGCACCCGCGCCCCCGTCCCCTCCACTGCGCGCACAGCCCGCGCCGCCAGCGTGGCGACCCCGGAGAGGTGCGCCAGGAAGTTGAGCGCCGTGCGCTCCGCGGTGAGCAGCGAGCGCGCGAGCCCCTCCACGGCGAGCACCGGCCCGCCGTCCTCACGCCACACCCCCTCCGCCACCAACCGCTCGCAGCGCACCCCCGGGTCGAGCAGCGCGAAGGTCGTCTCGGCGGCATCCAACCCATAGATCGCCCCCGGCGCCTTCTGGGCGATCGTCGCGCGCGCGCGCGCGTCCGCGGCCACGGTCGCCTCCGTCGTCACGTCCCCCGAGCCGACGTCCTCCTCCAGCGCGCGGCGCACGAGCGCGGTGAGCTCGGCGTGCGAGAGGGTGGCGGCCATCGCGTGAGGATAGGCATCCCGAGCGAGCGTTCCATCCCCAGCGCGCGGTTGCTGTACGCATGGTTGCCGTGATTCACGTCCTCTGCCAAACCAACCCCTCGTCCGCGACCGCGGTCGTGAACGGGTTGCTTGCGGCAGCGACCGCACTGGGCGGCTGTGTGGCCCTCGGCTCGGGGGCGCTGGCTGCGATATCGCTGTCCCTGCAAGTCGAACCGGAGGAACGGACCAACGCAATCAACATGGGGATGGGCTGGGGCTTCATGGGGGGAGTCATCATCGAATCCTTGACGCTCTTTGTCTTCATCGATAGAGTGGTGTCATGAGAGAAAGAGAAAGGACCGTCATCGGCGAAGCATTCGCACGTGCCGACCGGTACGACTGGATCGCGTTGGCGCTGACGGATGTCGCCATGCTCGTCGTCATCCTGCTGGGCGCCCCGCTGTGGGTTGTGGTAGCCATCATCTTCGCCGGGTGCTCCTTCGTCGTTTTTCGAGACTTCTTCTTCCGGTCGCTGCCAGAAATCCGCGAGCACGAAGCGCAGAAGGCGGCCGCGGCCGCGGCGGAAGGCGGAACGTTGGACCCCCCCAAGCCGGTCATCGACCTCAGGCCCCTCTTCAGGCGGCTGCGGCCGCACGCAACAAATAAGCCCTGACGAACCCGTCCAGGTCGCCGTCGAGCACGCGCTGCACGTCGCCCATCTCGTGGCTGGTGCGGTGGTCCTTCACGAGCGTGTAGGGGTGCAGCACGTAGGAGCGGATCTGGGAGCCGAAGTTGACGTCCTGCGCCTCCCCCTTCTCGCGGGCGATCTCCTCCTGGCGTTCGCGCTCCTGGCGCTCCAGCAGCTTGGCGCGCAGCATCGCCATCGCGGTGGCGCGGTTGGATGACTGGGAGCGCTCGTTCTGGCACTGCACCACGATCCCGCTGGGGCGGTGGGTGATGCGCACGGCGGAGTCGGTCTTGTTGACGTGCTGCCCGCCCGCGCCGGAGGCGCGATAGGTGTCGACCTGGAGGTCGTCGTCGGCGATCTCGATCTCCGCGGACTCCTCCACCACCGGCGCGACCTCCACCCCCGCGAAGCTCGTCTGGCGGCGGTGGGCGGAGTCGAACGGGGAGAGGCGCACCAGGCGGTGCACGCCGCGCTCGGCGCCGAACAGGCCGTACGCGTTCTCCCCCGAGGCGCGGAACGTGGCGGACTTGATCCCCGCTTCCTCGCCCGCGCTTGCCTCCAGCAGCTCCACCTGAAAGCCCCGCGACTCCGCCCAGCGCATCTCCATGCGCAGCACCATCTCCGCCCAGTCCTGCGCGTCTGTCCCGCCGGCGCCGGCGTTCACGTTGACGAGCGCGTCCCCTGCGTCGTAGGGGCCCGAGAACAGCCGCTGCTCCTCGAGCGCCTGCAAGCGCGTCTCGGCGGAGGCCATGTGCTCCTCGACCTCCTCCGCGATCGACTCGTCCTCCTCGGCAAGCTCCGCGAGCCCCGCCAGTTCCTCGACATCGCCCTCCAGCGTCCTGAACATCTCCAGGCGCCGCGCCACGCGCGCGTGCTCCGCGGAGACCTTCCCCGCGCGCTCGGAGTCATCCCAGAAGCCAGTGGCCTGCATCTCGTCCTCCAGCGCCTCCGCGTGCTCGCTCAGCGAAGCCGGGTCAAAGATAATCCGCGAGCAGCTTCAGCTGGTCACGGATGGCCGCAAGTCTCTGCGGCGTCGACTCGGTGGGCGCGTTGGCGGGCACAGTCCCACGCTATCAGCGTCAGCAGTCTCCTTCCTCGTCGCGCCCACCGTCAGGCCTCGTCGTCCTTGCCCTCGACATCGCGGGCATCCGGCGTCAGCGGTCTCCTTCGTCGTCCCCCACCGTCAGCCCCTACTTTTTCCAACCCCGTGCCGCCCGGCTTTTCTTGTTCGTCGATCTCTTCGCCTTGTGCTTGGGGCATCCCGACACACCGATCTTCGTGGACTGCGTGACCTGAGCGCCGTTCTGCCCGGTGATCGCGGTGGGCATCACGAGGCTCCTGCCGCACAGGCTGCCCCTTGCCTTCGCCGGCAAGTTCGTGGCTAGCACCGAGTGCGGACCCTCAGGAAGCCGGGTTTCGAACGAGCTGATCGGCGCGTCGGGGACGGTTTCGAACCTCGAGAACGTGATCCGCTTCTTGATGTCCGTCTCCCCGACCAGCTCCACCGTCACGCCCTGACCCTGCAGCAGGAAGACGACATCCGGGAAAGCCGCCCCTCCATGCGAGACCAGATAGGCGGGGCCGGTCAGCGGCACGCTCAGGACCGGCGTGAGAGCCTTGGCGGTACCGATCACCGACGCCGCCGGGCAGCCCGCCGGGTTGGCCTCGAACTGCGCTTCGGTGCACGCTTTCTGCAGTGTCTGAAGGCGAGCCGGGAGCGCGGTTGGCAGCTGCAGGTCGACCCTGTGGATGTTCGCTTCGCCTGGCTTCTCGGTGACCTTGACGGTGAGCGACGCGCCACCCGTCCTGCTGGTCTTGCCCTGGGTGGAGACCGTGAATGTCGGTTTGAATGGCAGGTTCCTGCAGCCGGCTACCGCGAAGGGACTCGACACCCGAGCATCGATCGGCGCTTCGGAGCTGCCGATCGCCGGCTTGCCGGTGACCGTGCCTTCCACGTGCAGCGCTTCACAGCTGGTTGGGTTGAACGTGAAGCCCTCCCGGTTCACGTTCACGGCGACCTCTTTGATCTGGAATGGGATGCCATCCTTGATCGTCGGCAGCGGACCGGAGACGACCGTCAGCGCAGCTGTCAGCGGGTCGATCTCAATCGCAGCCCTCACAACTTCGGGGCCGAGGTTGAATGGCCCGGCTTCCGTGGGTACCACGATCGACAGCCCAAACGGCCCGCCCCCATATGGTCCGGTCAGATACGCCCTGCCCCCGGTGATCCAGTAGGGATCGGAACCCGCGCCGGCCGCCACCGTCACGTTCCCGATCTTCGATGCTTCCGGACAGCTCCCCGCCCGGGCCTGCGGTTCGGGGCACTGTGCCACGCCCGCGATCTTCCCGAGCAGGCCCGGCGGCATCCGCACCGTGATCCCCGCCAGGTCCTGTTCACCGTCCCGGCGCGAGAGCGCCACCGAGAACGGGCTGAAGCCGCCCGCCTGACTACCGCTCGTGCCCGCCGCGAAGGAGGGGTTGAAGCCCCCGCCGCAGCCCGCGTCGATCGTGAATTCACTCGACCGCACAACGGGCGTCGGACTGCTGTACGGGGTGAGCTGCGCGTTGGCTGCGTATGTGCCGCACCCCGACGGCGTGGCAAGGGCGGCCCTCGGGCCACCGAAGAATTTCAGCTTCAGGTGGCCGAACGGAAGTTGCGGGTTGCTCTCGAACGACGTCGTGATCCGACCTGTGGCGGGGTCCAGCGCCACGTCGCCGGCGAGCTTGACCAACGTGCCGCTGCCTTCGGCGACGACGTACAACGCGATCAGCGAACCGAACGGGTTGCTCCCCTGCTGGGCCAGGTACACCGATCCCTCGAGGGGATGTTCGAGCAAGGGGGTGGCGATTTCCACCGATCCCACCTTCGACGCATCTGGGCAGAGCACCGGTTCTGGGGAGTGCAGCGCGATCTCGCCTTCGGGCCTCTGCGGTTCGGGTGTGTCGGTACATGCCTCCAGCCCACCCGCGGCGGACGGTGAGACGGTCATCCCCACGGGCAAAGTGACCACCGCGTCCTTCAGGTTCGCCTCCGCCAGTCCGCTCACGCTTTCTTCCTGCGGCACTTCCAATTCGACGTTCAGGCCGCTTGGCGAGTCGGCAGCCGCGGGAACCGGCGCCGGCGTCACCGTGAGCCTGGGAGCGAAGTCCAGCGCACCGCACCCTACGATGCCCGGCATCGCAGGCGCTGACCGCAGTGCAGGCGTCAATTCCGGTTCCTGCCACGAGTTCGCGCGCATCGTCGCCGTCAACGGTTCGGCGCACGACGACGGCAGCGTCAGGAATGGCCGCCCCGTCCTGGCGACGGGGCAGATGAAGCGACCCGGTTCTATTTCCACCGCGATGCCTTCTTCGATTTCCTGCCTCGTGGGTTCCGAGGTCGATACGCACCGACCACGTTCGCCGTTATGACTCGGATCCGAAGGGTCGCCCCACAGGGTGAGCTCGATACCGTAGAGCGAGAACTTCTGGGTGATGCCGTTGCTTTCGGCCGACAGTCCATAGTCGCCACCCGTGCGCACCCTGCCGCCGATATGAACCACCTCCCCAACCCCCGCGGCGTTGAAACCGAACTCGGCTGGCACCCCCGGAGGGGGCACCATGTTGAAGACCGCGGCGAGCAGTTCCGGGAAGGGCTTGGTATTGGCGACTACAACCCCAACCGCGGAGGCGTTCGGGCAATCGCCTTCATGCTCCAGCATGGCCTCTGTGCACTTGGCCGCGGTCGCGGTCGGATTGACAATCAGACCCGGGGGCAGGTTCACCTCGATGTCCTTGGGATCCCCATCCGGCACGAATCTCTTTTCGCCGAATTCTTCTACCGCATGGTGATCGAAAACGATCGATGTCGTCAACGCATACGGATGAGATCCTGCCTGCACCGCGGGCGCGCCTGCTGCGTCGGCCGTCACTGCACTTGCAAAGCTTTCGATCCCCACGTCCGCCCCAGCCCGGTTCGCGCTGCCAAGCGCCCCCGCACTCGTGATTAGCGCCACCGCAAGAAGCACCCGCGACCCACGGAAGATTTCCGATATAGCTCCAGTAGGGCGGCCCGACGTGCGGGAGGTCGCAGGGCGGCCCGACGTGCCGGCGGTCGCGGGCCGATGAAGGCGCCGCAGTTGACGGGAATCTGGCGCTATTTTTCTGTCAGACATAGTCATGAGCTGGACCCCCGACGAACCCTGTGAATAGACGTCAGCCCATGCCTCTTCTTCTTACCCAACTTTGTCCCCCGTCGCTTCTTGCGCTTCGCCTTCGCATGGGCCCTTTTCCTGCCCGCCTTCGGCCGGTTCGCCCGCTTGGCCGACTGAGGGGCGATGCTCCCTTCCGCCGGGAAGACCGCGCTGACGGGCACGCCCAGCACAGGCGCCGTTGGCGGCAGGCCGTGGCATTCATCGCTCGACGTGCACGGCCCCGGGGGCCGCGCAGGGCTCTGCGCCGCGATCCCTCCTTCGATACGGGCGTCGTAGACATCGAGATTGTCGTCGCGATCCTGGCCCACGAGAGACTGGCGCGTGAAGAAGAAGAGATTGCTCCCGTCCGCGCTTGCGTCGCCGAAGTAGGATGGGTTGCTGTCCTGCCCGGTGGAGATCAGGTAGCGGCAGCCGTCGCGCGCGCCTGAACAACTGCCTTCCCCTTCGCTCTCCCACTCATACACATCCAGTTGCCCGTTCGTGTCCTGGGGCACCAGAGGTTCTCCGGTCTCGAAGAAGACTCGCTTGCCGCTATCTGCAAGATTGCGCGTCAGGAGCCCCCGCCCACCTGGGGACGCGACGGCAGGCGAGCTGACGAGATACGCGTTGGCCCTTGCAACTCCTCCCCCGCCACCGCAGGACACGCATTTCACGCGTTCCTTCGACAGCGCACCATCATACAGGTATATCTCGATATGCCCTGCGTTGTCGAAAGCGGCATTCAGCGGTTCGACCGACGTGAACATGACAGTCGTGCCTGCGGGAATGACCTGGGAACCCTTTTCCCCTTCGGGCCCGGTTTCGCCCCCGGTCGCAAAGCTGCTCCAGTCCGCGCGGTCCGCCCCTGGGTTCAACGCAGCGATGAAGGTCGTCCCGGTGCCTTCATGCCACTCATAGAGATTGGCGGCGCCTTCGATCGGCGATCCCCCTTCCGAGTTTGCCCCTGTGAGCACCCCTCCGGCCGTGTAGTAGGCATAGGCGCCGCTCGCGGAGACTCCCAGCGTGCCAAGCACATCCGCGCCTGCGGCAGCGGATGTCGTGAGATCGCTCAGTGCCCCCGCGTCGACATCGAAGCGGTAGAGATCCGGTCGTCCCGGTTCAGCGGTCGATTCGTTGGTCAGCTTTGCTTCGCTGGTGAAAAAGACATACCGACCATCTGGGGTCGAGGCTCGCCAGAAGGCCGGCTTTTCTCCGGCTTCGGGTGGTGTCCTCTGCGACGCCGACACCTGCACGGTGGCTGTGCCTCGCTCCCGAACATAGAGCTGGCCGGTTTCGACACCGGTGAAGAAGATGCGCGAGCCATCCCCAGAGATCGCATCCTGCGTATAGAATCCCTTGGCCGCCCCACCGGGCTCTCCGCGTCCTTCGCCTTCGATCGCCGGTCCACCTGGACCTGCCACCGCTCCACCGGCCGGCGGTTCGCCGTTCTGCAGCACGCCCACCTGACTGACAGTTCCCCTATCCCACTCATACAGATGGGGTACCCCAGGTGTGGAAGCTTCGATTTCGCCATTCGCGGCGAGCTGTGCCTGCTCTTCGAAGAGAATACCGCCGTCATCCAGGGTGGCGCCCGCGTAATGGAGTTTTTCGGCCTGGAATTCAACAACCGCGGGGCCGACAGCTAGCAGTCGATAGGAACCGTCGGCGCTGTCACGGAGGTAGTAGTTGCGCTGACCGGACTTCGAATCCGGCGTGAGCGCTGGACTGCTCGGATAGTCTTCGATAATCGCCACCGACAGGTCTTCTGTCAGGCCCACCACTTCCGTCGTCACGCCGGGATTTGTCGGGGGCAGAAGTCCCTGACTGAGCCATTCACCGCGACCACGAGCGCCGATATAGGTAGGGTCTTCCGAGGAGCCCGCCACCCCCGGGAACGGTGCAAGCGAGAAGTAGGTCACACTGTCCCCCAACGGAGAGCTCTCCACGGCGCCAGCCCTCCCCAGGGCGTCCGTCGCGTTCTTATCCGGCGGCGAAACCTGCTCATAGGCACGGCAGTCCGGGAGCCGCAGGGCGTTGATCTCCTGGACGCGGACCTGTTCGGTATTCGTTGAGCACGCCTCCGCGGAGGCGGGCACCAACGCGCCAGCTACGGAGCCCGCCACCGCAAAGACCATCGCGACCAGCAGCGAGGGGCATACCCAAACCCTTGTTCTCATCCTGTGCTTTCCGTTCGAGCTGCTGTCATGATCATTCCGCCATCAATGGCTCGATGCCGAAGCACGCAAGCCGTTCAATCACAATGTGGTGGTTGGGGTCGAATAAGTTATGCTCGACCCCAACCTTTTTTATCTAGAAGTGGATCTGGTCACCCTCCGAGTTGGTCCGGTTACCCTCCGGTGAGCTTATTTAGACCTCCAAGCCCAACCGTTGGTCAATTTTACTTTCAGGGTGCTTTCGAAGTCGGCTTTTTCTTTACCTAAAGTCAATTTGCCGCCAGCGGGCGTGCAAACAATTTCATGTTCCACTTTTCCTGTTTCTCCCGATGGGAGTTCGCATTTCTGGATACCTTTTATCTGGTATGTGCCTTTGAGGACGCACGTACCGATTACGATTTCAACAAAGACTTCTTTTTTTTCGCCTTTGGTCGGTTTGAATTCGTCTTCTTTCCCAACCAACTGATCCGTCACTTCGAAAGAGGGTATTTCTACCGTACAGCCTCCGGGTTTTTTCACCGTGCAGCTTTCGAACGTAACTTTTCCTTTTGTTTTGCCGGCAGGTTCGATGCTGCCCGTGAATTTATCTTTTTTGCATTCTATGATGATTTCTTCTTTTCCTATTTTGCTTTTCAGTGTTGAGACCGCACTGGTCCCTTCGACAGTATATGATTTAGTTATCTTTAGGAAAGACCAAGGGCCTTTTCCCTGTCCCGAATTGCATTCGTGGTTTTCCCATTTTTCAGTGCCCCCTTCTTCACATACTTCAAATTCAGGCACGGCCAGCGCCGGCGTCGACGCGACCATACCTAACGCGAACATCGCGGTGAGGCAAAGCCCCACAATCCTTACGTGTTTCATCTTTTAAGTGCTCCTTGACCTACGTGGTTTTGATTAATGACGCTGGGCGCTCTTCTTTCAAGGTCAAGACACCCGGTGCCGGTTTGTTCCGCTGATCCAGTTCGGATGAGCATGAACGATTTTGCCCTTCAGGCACAGCGTACTCCCGCCACGATCATTTCAACAGCCGTGTTTCTTACTTTTTAGGCACAAGCAGCCGCGGAGGCGCCTCGTTTGGGCTATCACCTCGTTTTGGGCTATCATCATGCTGCTCCAGCCGGCCACGGTCGGCGAGCGTTTTGATTGTCGGCACCGGGGTGCTCTTCTTTTCAAGGTCAAGGACACCCTGGTGCCGATTTTTTCGTGCGCGCAACACGAAAACCAGCCGGTCGCGCTGCGCCGGCCCGATCGGCCTGATGAGCGTGGATGCTCGGTAGCAAATGGGAGGGAGGCCCCCATTTTGTGGCCTCCTAAGAACCTACCCCTCCAGCCAGGGCCTCAAACGCCGACTGGCCGCTGTGCCCCAGGAACGTTCGACCGCCGCGGCTCCCACGCCCTGCGCAAAGAACAAGCCTGTTGGACGGTCATAGACCAAGCAGAGCTAGGACGCAGGGAGCGAAGTGTGCTCAGCCACGCGAGCGACTGAGGACGCCGACCGATCCAAAATCGGCCAGCGCCATGTCCACGGCCGTCCTACGCCCCATGGCACTTCTTGAACTTCTTCCCACTCCCGCACCAACACGGATCGTTGCGCCCGACCTGGTGCTCTGAGTCGACCACTCTCTGCTCGACCACGGGCATCATCTGCTCCTCGTCGCCGCCGCCATTGGCGGCGTAGCCCTGCATCCCGCCGGAGCCCGCTGCCGCGGCGGCGGCAGCGATCGCGCCGGCGCCCATCGCGGCGTTGCCGCCCGAGTAGGAGATCCGCCCCGGGCGCGTGGGGTTGCCGGCTGCGGCGAAGGCAGGCAGCGCGGGACCTCCTCCGCCCCCGTTGGGTCCCTCGATCTGGACCTGGACGTTGAAGATCATCCTCGCGTAGTCGGCCCAGATCCCGTTGATGAGATCGCCGAAGAGGGTGTAGGCCTCGTTCTTGTACGCCACCAGGGGGTCGATCTGGGCGATCCCGCGCAGGCCTATGCCTTCACGCAGGTAGTCCATGTCGTAGAGGTGCTCGCGCCAGTGTTCGTCGATCACCTGCAGCAGCAGGTAGCGCTCCAGCTGGCCCATCAGCTCCTCGCCGAGCTCCTGCTCACGCGCGTCGTAGCGCGCCATCGCATCCTCCAGCACCCGTTCGGCGAGGTGGGTGCGGTCGAGCGCCTCGGGGTCGAGGTCCTGGGGACCGATCTCCAGGGGGAAGAACTGGGAGAGCGTGTTGAAGAGGCCGTCGAGGTCCCAGTCCTCCAGGTAGTCGCCCTCGGTGTACTTGTCGATCGTGCGCTCGATCACCCCCCCGATTTCCTGGCGGGCCTGCTCGCCCATCGCCTCCCCCTCCAGCACCTGGTCGCGGTAGGCGTAGATCACGCGCCGCTGCTCGTTCATCACGTCGTCGTACTCGAGCACCCGTTTGCGGATCAGGAAGTTCTGCTCCTCCACCTTCTTCTGGGCTTTCTCGATCTGCTTGGAGAGCATCCCCGCCTCGATCGGTTCCTCGTTGCCCTCCGCGTCGACCCCGCCGAGGCGGTCGAGAATTCTGTAGATGCGGTCGCCCGCGAACAGCCGCACGAGGTCGTCCTCGGCGGAGAGGAAGAAGCGCGACTCCCCCGGATCGCCCTGGCGCCCGGAGCGCCCGCGCAGCTGGTTGTCGATCCGCCGCGACTCGTGGCGCTCGGTGCCGCAGATGAACAGGCCGCCCGCCGCCACCACGCGCTCGCGGTCGCCCGCCACGCGCTCCTCGATCCCGGGTAGCAGCTCCGCGAAGCGCTGCTCGTAGCCGTCCATCTCCGGCTTGCAGCCCTGCTTGGCGAGCTCCAGGCGGGCGAGGTGCTCGGGGTTGCCGCCCAGCTTGATGTCCACCCCGCGGCCCGCCATGTTGGTGGCGATCGTCACCGCCCCCGGCTGGCCGGCCTCCGCGACTGTCTCCGCCTCGCGCGCCGCGTGCTCGGGCTTGGCGTTCAGCACCGTGTGCTTGATCCCCCGCTGCTTGAGGCGCTCGCCGAGCAGCTCGGAGACCTCCACGGAGATCGTGCCCACCAGCACCGGCTGGCCGTTCTCGTGGCGCGCCGCGATCTCCCGGGCAACCGCGCTCCACTTGCCCTCCTTGGTCTTGTAGACCTGATCGTTGCGATCCGCGCGGACCATCTGCACGTTCGTGGGGATCTGCACCACGGGCAGCTCGTAGATCTTCATGAACTCCGTGGCCTCCGTCAGTGCGGTGCCCGTCATCCCGGAGAGCTTGTCGTAGAGGCGGAAGAAGTTCTGGTAGGTGATCGTGGCGAGCGTCTGGTTCTCCTCCTGGATGCGCGCCCCCTCCTTCGCCTCAATCGCCTGGTGTAGGCCTTCCGACCAGCGCCTCCCATCGAGGATCCGCCCGGTGAACTCGTCGATGATCTTCACCTCCTTGTCGATCACCGCGTAGTCCACGTCGCGCTTGTACAGCGACTCCGCCCGCAGCGCCTGGTTGAGGTGGTTGACCAGGTGGCCGTTCTCGGCCCGGTAGAGGTGGTCGATGCTGAGGAAGCGCTCCGCCTTGGCGACCCCCTGCTCGGTGACCGACACGGTCTTGTGCTTCTCATCGAACTCGTAGTCGAAGTCCGCCAGGAACTCCTTCTTGGAGCGCGGGTCCATACCTTCGGGGGTCTTGCCCGGCACCATCCGGGGGGCCAGGCGCGCGAACTTCACGTACAGGTCCGCCGCCTGTTCGGGGGCGCCGGAGATGATCAACGGGGTGCGCGCCTCGTCGATCAGGATGTTGTCGACCTCGTCCACGATCGCAAAGGGGTGCCCCCGCTGGACCTTTTCGGAGAGGTCCTTGGCCATGTTGTCGCGCAGGTAGTCGAAGCCGAGCTCCGAGTTGGTCCCGTACACCACGTCGCACGCGTACGCCCGGTGCTTCTCCTCGTAGGGCTGCATGTTCTGCAGCACCCCCACCGTGATCCCCAGGGCGTTGTAGATCGGGCTCATCCATTCCGCGTCGCGGCGGGCGAGGTAGTCGTTGACGGTGACCACGTGCACGCCCTTGCGCCGGGACGACACACTCGGCCCGGCTCCGTTCTCCTCGGGGTGGACAAAGGGGTGGGCGGGGTCCTGATCCTCGGGGTGCGTGGGGTCCTGATCCTCAGGCTTGCCATCCCATACGGCCAACGCGTTGAGCGCCACCGCGAGGGTCGCCGTGAGCGTCTTGCCCTCGCCCGTCCTCATCTCCGCGATACAGCCCTCGTGCAGCGCCATCGCGCCGATCAGCTGCACGTCGAAGTGGCGCATCCCCATCGTCCGCTTGCCCGTCTCTCTGACGACGCCAAAGCACTCGGGGAGCAGCGCATCGAGCGACTCGCCGTTGCCGGCGCGCTCGCGCAGGACGTCCATCCGCTCGCGCAGCTCCGCGTCGGTGTCGTGTTCGAGCTCGGGCTCGAACGCACCGATCAGCGCGACGCGCTTCTCGTACTGCCTGAACTTCTTCGCCTCGCCGACGTTGAGGGCGCGATCCAGGAGGGACACGCCCCCAGGGTAGCGATTATGGACCCGCCGGACACACACTCCGGGGCCGCCGACTCCCGGCCCGGAGGGGTCATGCGAACCAATGCCCGCCGCCCCGGCGACGCTCTACGGGGCGGCTGGGGCCTCGGGCGCGAGCACCGATGTGTGCTGAGCCAACGCCGCGCGCGTCTTGCGCCGGCGGCGGCGCATCACGCGGTGGCGCTTGACCTGGCGGGCGAGCTCGTCGACCACGAGGTTCAGCGAGTGCAGCATCTGCGGCGAGGCGTCCCGGGCGCGCAGCGTGGCGCCCTTCAGGTACAGCGTCGCCTCGGCCACCTGGCTGGCGGCGACCCGCGGGTTGCGCTCGCGCATCAGCTCGATCTCCAGGCGCGCCAGCTCGGACACCTGCCGCGAGACCTTCGCCAAGCGGCGCTCCACGTGCCTGCGCAAATCGTCGTGGACCGGCACATTGCGGCCCTTGATCTCGATCTGCATTTCGTGCCTCCTTTCGGTAGGGACACTGTCTCTATCTGATGCTACGCCCCCGGGCGGCGGTTGTCCATCGGTCTTTTGTGGATCTTGGGCGAGCGTACCGACCCAAGCCGTGGGTATGGTCGGCCGGCTTCTCATCCGAGGAGCGGCTGCCCCCGTAGCTCAGTGGATAGAGCGGTACTCCGACGAAGTTACAGGTCCCGGGTTCGAATCCCGGCGGGGGCATTGCGTCCTAACGATCGGCTACCATGGTGGAAGTCGGAGTATCGCCATCTGAGCTGGCCTGTATAGCTAGATGGATGCTGAGGGGCTCGCTTTCCGGCGGGCCCCTCGCTTTATGCCCGCCGTGGCCGCATGCTCTGGAGGATCCCCGCGTGCCCAGCGATCGCGCCGATCAAGATCGCCCCGGGGGCGACCTCGGTGCCGGGGAAGAGGATGCTCTCGCGCAGTTGCGCGCCGTCTCCCACCCGGGCGCCGTCGCCGAGCACGAGCGGGCCCGTCAGCCGCACCGCGGAGCCGATCTCCACGTCGCATCCGACCCAGACCGGCCCCTCGACCTCCGCGTCCGCGGGAATCGGCGATCCTCCGCCCGCGTCCTCGCCGGCGGCGGCGATCACCCCCGGGGCAACCTCCTCGCCGTCCATCTCCAGGTGCAGCTCTCCGCGTAGGGCGTCGAAGGTGCCCTGGCGCAGCTCCGCGAGCGAGCCCACGTCGTTCCAGTATTCGCCTATCTCGTGGATATGGAAGGGCACGTCGCCCGCCAGCAACGCCGGGAACACGTCCTGCGCCCAGTCCACGAAGGGGCGGTCGGGGAAGTACTCGAAGATCCGCGGGTCGAAGATGTAGATGCCGCAGTTGCCCAGGTCCGACAGCGCCTCCTCGGGCTCGGGCTTCTCCTGGAAGCCTGTGATCCGCCCCGCGCGGTCGTGCAGCACGACGCCGTACTCGCGGGTATCGGCCACCTTCTTCACCGCCAGCGTCGCCACCCCTCCCGCTTCGCGGTGCCGGGCGGCGAACGCCCGCAGGTCGATGTCGGTCAGCGCATCCCCGGAGATCACGAGGAACGCTTCGTCCCCGAAGAAATCCGCGCAGCCCCGCACCCCGCCGGCGGTCCCGAGCAGCTCCTGCTCGTCGTGATAGGTCAGCCGCTCCCCGAAGTAGTCGCGGATGGTCTGGGGAAAGTGGTGGAGGTTGGCGACCACCTCCTCGAACCCGTGCCGGTCGAGCAGATCGACGATGTGCGCCATCACCGGCCGGTCGAGCACGGGCACCATCGGCTTGTTGATCTCGTACGTCAGCGGGCGCAGGCGGGTCCCGAGGCCCGCCGCCAAGACCATGGCTCTCATCGCGCCGGCACGCTATCGGATCGTCGCTGGCAGCACGCTCCCGCACCACCGCGCCCGCCCGCGCCACCTGCAGCTCGTCAACGACCCCTTGGTCGGACCGGCCAGCAGCGGCCAGTCCGAGCTGGTGTCAGTAGCGGTAGTGATCCGGCTTGTACGGCCCCTCGACGGGGACCCCGATGTAGGCGGCCTGGGCATCGCTGAGCTTGGTGAGCTTTACGGCCAGCGCGTCGAGGTGCAGGCGCGCGACCTTCTCATCCAGGTGCTTGGGGAGCACGTACACGCGCTTCTCGTACTGGTCGTTCTTGGTGAACAGCTCGATCTGGGCGATCACCTGGTTGGTGAAGGAGTTGCTCATCACGAAGCTGGGGTGGCCGGTGGCGTTGCCGAGGTTCAACAGGCGGCCCTCGGAGAGCATCAGGATCGCGTGGCCGTCCGGGAAGACCCACTCGTCCACCTGGGGCTTGATGTTGACGCGCTCGATCCCCGCCACCCGGGCGAGGCCGGCGATGTCGATCTCGTTGTCGAAGTGCCCGATGTTACCCACGATCGCCTGGTGCTTCATGCGCGCCATGTGCTCCGCGCGGATGATGTCCCGGTTGCCGGTGCACGTCACGAAGATGTCGCCCTCCCCCACCACTTCGTCGAGCGTCCGCACCGTGTAGCCCTGCATCGCGGCCTGCAATGCACAGATCGGGTCGATCTCGGTGACCACCACCCGCGCGCCCTGGCCGCGCAGGGATTCCGCGCAGCCCTTGCCCACGTCCCCGAAGCCGCAGATCACGGCCATCTTGCCCGCGATCATCACGTCCGTGGCGCGGTTGATGCCGTCCACCAACGAGTGGCGGCAGCCGTAGAGGTTGTCGAACTTGGACTTCGTGACGGAGTCGTTGACGTTGATCGCCGGGAACAGCAGGGTGCCCTCCTGGGTCATCTCGTAAAGCCGGTGCACCCCTGTGGTGGTCTCCTCGGTGACGCCCTTGATGCCCGTACCGATCCGCGTCCAGCGCTGCGGGTCCTCGCCGAGCGAGCGCTGCAGCAGCGAGAGCACGACCTGGAACTCCTCGGACTCCGCGGAGGCTGGATCGGGCACCGCGCCGGCGGCCTCGAACTCGGTGCCCTTGTGCACGAGCAGCGTGGCGTCGCCGCCGTCGTCGAGGATCATGTTGGGACCGCCAGCCCCCGGCGCGGGGTGGGCGGGATCCGAGTCATTCGGCCAGCGCAGCGCCTGCTCGGTGCACCACCAGTACTCATCCAGGGTCTCCCCCTTCCACGCAAAAACCGGCACCCCGCGAGGCTCCTCGGGGGTGCCCTCGGGTCCGAGCGCCACCGCGGCGGCGGCGGAGTCCTGGGTGGAGAAGATGTTGCAAGAGCACCACCGCACCTCCGCGCCGAGCGCCGTGAGGGTCTCGATCAGCACCGCCGTCTGCACGGTCATATGGAGCGAGCCAGTGATCCGCGCGCCTCGCAGCGGCTGGGCCTCGGCAAACTCCGCGCGGGTGGCCATCAGGCCCGGCATCTCGTGCTCGGCGAGCGTGATTTCCTTGCGCCCCAACTCCGCGAGGGAGAGGTCGGCGACCTTGAAGTCGGTGCTCAACGTGGCTGAGAGGGTCGTTGCTGGCATCGGGAAGCCTCCTGTCTGGTCAGGTGAGCGCCCTTGCTGCGGAGATAACGGGCCGAGCGTGGCGGAAGCCCGTCGCAGCGCTCCTCGGCCGTCCCGACGGAAGGTAGCACACGCTCCAGCGCTGGTCGAAACGGGATGCTGGTCGAAACGGGGACCGATTGGGGAGACACTTGCTGCGCTCGCATCCCCAAATCGGCCAGCGCCGAAGGCGCGTGCCTCCCGGCTCCGGTCGAAGGCGCGTGTCTCCCGGCTCCGGTCAGCGCGTGGCGAGCTCGGACTTGAGCTGGTCGATCAGCTTGACCGGGCCGGGGTCCACCCCGCGCAGGGCGGCGAGGTAGAGGGAGACGAGGTCGCCGAGCAGCACGAGGGAGATCACGCGCTCGATCGTGGTCTGGCCGCGGGTCTCGACGTGGAAGCAGGCGGTGGCGTTGTCGGCGATCAGCTTCTCGGTGAGCTCCATGCGGGCCTTCACCCGGGGGTGGGCGTCGCAGTCGTCGAGGAACACCGCCGCGAAGCGGCCCACCTCGGGGGCGCCCTCCCAGCCGACCAGCTCGTTGTGGTCGAGCTCGGGGAGCTCGTGGGCGAAGCAGGGGACCTTGGCGTTCTCGTTGATCTGGGTCTTCCAGCGGTAGGCGATCGGGACCGTGAGGCCCGCTCCGGCCACCACTGGGGCGCTGCCCAACAGGCCCCGGGCGAGGTCCTTGGCGAGCGAGTCCTCCGGGGCGTCGGGGCCCCACTCGGCCACGAGTTGCTCGGCGTGGGCGCCGGCCACGTCGATCTCCGAGGTGAGCCTTGGCCCCGCCCCGCAGAGGGCGGCGACCTCGAGGGCGGCCACTGTCATGTAGGCGACCGCCGCGCGCGGCTGAAAGCCTCCGGGCAGCGGGATCACGGGCACCCTGTCCGCCCGCGCCAGCTCCGCGAGGCGCCCGCCGGTGGTGACCACCACGCGCTGGGCCCCCAGAGCGCCCGCGGACTCGTAGCAGGCGAGGGTCTCCTCGGTGTTGCCGGAGTAGCTCGCGCACAGCACCGTGGTCTCCGGGGTCGTCCACGGGGGCAGCCCGTAGGCGCGCGTGACGAAGATCGGCCGCGAGGCGTGGTCGCCGAGCGCGGCGGCGGCGAGCGCGCCCCCGATCGCGGAGCCGCCCATGCCCGCCACCACGAGGCCCCCCGGTGTGTCCCACTCGTTCATGATCGCGGACTCCACCCGCCACAGGGCGTCGCGCAGGTGCTCGGGCAGCGCCAACACGTCGGACAGCTGGCTGGAGCGATCGACCTCGGCGATCGTCTCGCGGGAGAGCGTGGTCATCACGTTCTCGGTCACCACATCACCTCCCCCGCCCCGCGAACCGGGGCGCTCGATTGCGCAACGTGGGGCGCACCCGACCGGGTCGCCACCCTCGACGTCCTCACGAGAACCTCAGCGCTCCGTCGGGCAAGCTCACACCGGGGAAGATACGCGCACCGTGGGCCACCATGTTGCGCGCCCCCACCGTGACCCCCTCGCCGAGCACCGAGCCGCCGGTGATCTGGGTGCCCTCCCCCACGCGACAGCCCGCCGCGACGATGCAGTCGCGCAACGTGCATCCCGGGCCGATCTCGGTGCCGTTCATGATCACCGCCCGCTCGACCGTGGAGCCGGGCCCGATCGTGACCCCCTGGCCGAGCACCACGAGGCTGCCCACGTGGGCACCCTCCGCCACGCGCACCCCGCGCTCGAGCACCGCCGGAGGGATCGCCCGGCCGTCCACCACCACGTCCGGGGCAATCGCCAGGTAGCCATCTCCGAGGCTCTCCATCACGGCGGTGTGGACGTTGCCCTCGATGATGTCGAAGGTGCCCTTCAGGTAGCGCTCGGGGGTGCCGATGTCCAGCCAGTAGCTCTCCGAGGAGTAGCCGTAGAGGCCGTCGCCGATCAACAGCGGCCACACCTCGCGCTCGATCGAGACGTTGCGCCCAGCCGGAACCAGCTCGAGCACCTCGCGCTCCAACACGTACGCGCCGGCGCTGATCAGGTTGGTGTCGATGCTGTC
Organism: Solirubrobacteraceae bacterium; assembly: GCA_035566955.1. Taxonomy (GTDB): domain Bacteria; phylum Actinomycetota; class Thermoleophilia; order Solirubrobacterales; family Solirubrobacteraceae; genus Palsa-744. The sequence continues at coordinate 21,707 of DATMPY010000037.1, forward strand.
GGAGGAGGGCTTCTCCACGAAGTCGCTCACCGAGCGGTCCTCCGCGAGATGGACGAGGCCATACGCGGTGGGGTCCTCCACGGGCACGAGCGCAAGCGTGGCGCGCGCCCCGGTGCGCTCGTGCTGCTCAATCTGGGCGGTGAGGTCGATGTCGGTCAACACGTCCCCGTTGAGCAGCAGGAAGCGCTCGTCGAGCATCGACTCCGCGAACTTGAGCGCCCCCGCGGTGCCCCGCGGGTCGGGCTCCTCGACGTAGCGCAGGCGGATTCCCAGGGCGGAGCCGTCCCCCAGCACGTTGCGCACGCTGGTGGCAAGGAAGCCGCAGGACATGATCACGTCCTCGATCCCGTGGCGGCGCAGCCATTCGATCATGAACGCGATGAAGGGCCGGTCCACGAGGGGAACGACGGGCTTGGGGATGGTGGAGGTGAGGGGCCGCAGGCGGGTACCCTCGCCGCCGACGAGGATCACCGCCTGCATCTACCTCGAGTCCTCACGCCGGCGCCCGGCGGGTTGGTCGGACGGTCTGCCGATCCCCTCATAGCGCAGCCCCGCGGCGCGCACGGCGGGGGCGTCGAGCGCGTTGCGGCCGTCGATCACGACGTTGCCCCGCATCGCCTGCGCCACCTCGCTCCAGTCGAGGCCGGTGCACTGGGGCCACTCGGTGACGAGCACCACGGCGTCGGCGTCGCGCACCGCATCGAGCGCGGAGTCCGCGAGCTCGAGGCCGCTGAGCAGCCTGCGGGCCTCCTGCTCGGCCACGGGGTCATACGCGCTGACGCTCGCCCCATCGGCGTTCAGCCGCGCGGCCAGCACCAGCGAGGAGGCCTCGCGCATGTCGTCGGTGTTTGGCTTGAACGCTAGCCCCAGCAGCGCGATGCGCCGGCCGACGAGGCCGCCGAGGTGCTTGTGCAGCTTGCCGATCACGCGGCGCTTCTGGAGTTCGTTGACCTCGATCACCGCGGTCAGCAGCTGAAAGTGATAGCCGGAGTTGCCCGCGAGCTGCTTGAGGGCATCGACGTCCTTGGGGAAGCAGCTGCCCCCGAAGCCGATCCCGGCCTGCAGGAACTTCGGGCCGATGCGCTCGTCCAGGCCCATGCCGCGGGCCACCTCGACTACGTCGGCCCCGGTCTCCTCGCAGACGTTGGCGATCTCGTTGATGAACGAGATCTTGGTCGCCAGGAAGGCGTTGGAGGCAAGCTTGACCATCTCGGCGCTGGCGATGTCTGTGCGCACCAGCGCCCCGGGGCCGTCGCCCCCGTGCTCGGCGACCGAAGCCGGGAGACACTCGCCTCCGGCTCGCATCCCCGTTTCGGCCAGCAGGGGACGGTAGAGCTCGACCACCGCATCCCCCGCCCAGTCGCCCTCGTCGCCCACGACCACGCGGTCGGGGTGCAGGAAGTCGCGCACGGCGGAGCCCTCCTTGAGGAACTCGGGGCAGGAGACATAGCGCAGCTCGCCCTTGCCCCGCTCGCCGAAGGTCCGCTGGATCGCGGCGCCGGTGCCGCAGGGCACGGTGGACTTCATCACCAGGGCGTGGTGGTCGGAGGCGGGGATCGCGTCGACCACGGCATGCACGGCGGAGAGATCGGCGTCGCCAGAGTAGGTGGGGGGGGTGCCCACGGCCACGAACAGCAGGCGGGTGTGCTCCAGGGCGTCGGGCAGGGAGGTGGAGAAGTGCATGCGCGCGGAGTGGCGCTCCAGGAGCTCCCGCAGGCCGGGCTCGTAGATCGGCACCTCGCCGCGGCGCAGACGCTCGATCTTGACGGCGTCGATGTCCACGCACCACACCTCGCTGCCCAGCTCCGCGAAGCCCGCGGCGCTGACCAGGCCGACGTAGCCGGTGCCGATGACCCCGACGGGCTCGCGCTCAGCCATCGACCGGCGTGGCTTCCTGCACCAGGACGAGCGCGCGGTTGCCCTCGAACTGGAGGTAGCCGGCGGCCTGCTCGAAGCGCAGGACCTCGGACTCGCTGCGGTACAGGCGCAGCTCTGTGGGGACGAGCATCGCCAGCACGGGCTCGTGGCCGGCGAGGATGCCGATCGAGCCCACGGCGGTGCGGGTGGAGATCATCTCCACCTCCTCGGCGAACACGGGCCCCTCGGGGGTGAGGACTTCGGCCTGGAACTTGGTGCGCGCCATTACATCCGCCTTTGGACGATTCGCTGTTGACCACAGCGCATGCGCTGTGGTCCCGGCGGGCGCATGCGCCCGCCGGCAGGGCCGCGCATGCGCGGCCCTGTAATTGGTTGACAGCGGCGCATGCGCCGCTGTCCGGACCGGCACATGTGCCGGTCCGCGGGGGCGCGCATGCGCGCCCCCGTCCCATCAGCTCTTAAAGTACATGCGCGATCCGCCACGTCGTTAGCCTTTGGCATCCGCCACCACATCGTCGATGGTCCCCTTCAGGAAGAACGCCCGCTCGGGGACCTCGTCGTGCTTGCCCTCGATGATCTCAGCGAAGCCGCGGATCGTCTCGGCGATCGGCACGTAGGCACCGGGGGTGCCGGTGAACTGCTCGGCGACGTGGAAGGGCTGGGAGAGGAAGCGCTCGATCTTGCGGGCGCGCTGCACGGTCAGCTTGTCCTCGTCGGAGAGCTCGTCGATGCCGAGGATGGCGATGATGTCCTGGAGCTCCTTGTAGCGCTGGAGGATCTCCTTGACGCGGTTGGCCACGTGGAAGTGGTCCTCGCCGAGGATGTCGGGCTTGAGGATCGTGGAGGTCGAGTCCAGGGGGTCCACCGCGGGGTAGATGCCCTTCTCGGAGATCGACCGGGAGAGCACGGTGGTGGCGTTCAGGTGGGCGAACACGGACGCGGGAGCCGGATCGGTGTAGTCGTCGGCGGGCACGTAGATCGCCTGCACGGAGGTCACCGAGCCGGTGCGGGTGGAGGTGATGCGCTCCTGCAGCTGGCCCATCTCGGTCTCCAGGGTGGGCTGGTAGCCCACCTGGGAGGGCATCCGCCCGAGCAGCGCGGAGACCTCGGAGCCGGCCTGCACGAAGCGGAAGATGTTGTCGATGAACAGCAGCACGTCCTGGCCCTGATCGCGGAAGTACTCCGCCATCGTCAGGCCGGAGAGCGCCACGCGCATACGGGCACCGGGGGGCTCGTTCATCTGCCCGAACACGAGCATCGTCTTGTCGAGCACTCCCGACTCCTTCATCTCCAGCCACAGGTCGTTGCCCTCGCGCGAGCGCTCGCCCACGCCGCAGAACGCGGAGAGGCCGCCGTGCTCCTTGGCGAGGTTGTGGATGAGCTCCTGAATCAGCACCGTCTTGCCCACGCCGGCGCCCCCGAAGAGGCCGACCTTGCCGCCCTTGGCGTAGGGGGCGAGCAGGTCCACGACCTTGATCCCGGTCTCGAACATCTCCGTGGTCGGGGTAAGGTTCTCCACCCGTGGTGCCTCCTGGTGGATCCCGCGGCGTTCCACGTCGGGGGGCAGGTCCTTGCCGAGGTCGATCGGCTCGCCGAGCAGGTTGAAGATGCGCCCCAGGGTGACCTCCCCCACGGGCACCGTGATCGGCCCCCCCGTGTCGATCACCTCGGCGCCGCGGGCGAGGCCGTCAGTGGTGTCCATCGCCACCGCCCGCACACGGTCGTCGCCCAGATGCTGCTGGACCTCGCAGACCAGCACCGACTCGCCGGCCGCCGCGATGTCCTCGGCCTCTCCCGCGGCCGCCGCGGCGGGACGCTGGACGGTGATCGCGTGGTTGATCTCGGGCAGCTTCTCGGGGAACACCGCCTCGATCACCACGCCCTGGATCTCCTGGATGCGTCCCACGTTGCGCTGGGCGCGGGCGCCGTCGGGGCGCTCGGTGCTGGTCGGCTGGGGGACGGTGGCGGGTGGCATCGGTTAAGTCTCCTGTCGATCACTCAGTCGTGTGGTTGTCTGAAAAAGATTATGGACGGGCAGGTATGAGGGGTTATGAGGGAGATTATGGACGGCAGAGATATGAGGGGAGGCCGCAAGACTTATATATTTTTTTGAGCTGCGTATAACCATAGTTTGACAGAGTTTTGATTTTTATATATAGTGCACGGGACCCGACCCACCCATCAGCTGAGTCCCTCGGCACCAGCCACGACCTCCATGATCTCCTGGGTGATCTCGGCCTGGCGGGCACGGTTCATCTGCAAGGTGTATTCCTCGATCAGCGTCCCAGCGTTCTCGGAGGCGTTGCGCATGGCGGTCATCTGCGCGCCGAAGAAGCCGGCGGCGGACTCCAACAGGGCTCGGTAGATCGAGACCTCGAGGTAGTCGGGGATCAGCTGTAGCAGGATCTCCTTGGGGTCGGGCTCGTACTCCACGAGCGCCCGGTGGCCCTGCGCGACGTCGGATCGCCCGCCGGCGCCGCCCCCGGTCCCCCCCTCGGCGTGCCCGACCTGCTCCCCCCCGGGCTGCTCTCCCTGCTCGCCCGCGATCGTAGCGTCGGCGAGCGGCAGCAGCGTTTCGCGGGTGACGGTCTGGGTGAGGGGGGAGACGTAGGCGTTGAAGAGGATCTCCACGCGGTCCAGTCGCCCGTCGATGTAGGCGGCGATCAGCTCCTGGGCGATCGTGTGCGCATCCGCGTAGACGGGGCGGTCGGCGAAGCCGGTGTAGGCGCCGCTGGGCTCGTGCCCGCGGAAGCTCAGCGAGGAGACCCCGCGTCGCCCGGTGGCGTACCACACGGGCGTGAGCCCCTCTTCCTCCAGGGCGCCCCCGGCGCGGATGCCGGCGCGGACGATCTGCGAGTTGAAGCCCCCCGCCAGACCGCGGTCGCCGGTGACGAGCAACAGGCCCACGTTGCGCACCTGCTCGTGCGGGGTCAGGAGCGGGAGCGAGGAGGCCTCCGCCCCGGCGGCGCGGGCGGCCTGGCGGGTCATGCGGCGGATCGCCTCCGCGTAGGGGCGCAGCGCCGTGATCCGCTGTTCGGCCCGGCGCAGGCGCGCGGCGGCGACCATCTCCATCGCGCGGGTGATCTTCTGGATGTTCTTGACCGAGGCGATCCGGTTCTTGACGTCGCGCTGGGAGGCCATGATGATCTGCTGTCCCGCCCCCGATCAGGCCGGCTGGGGCTCCGGCTCCCGCGCGGCGGTCTCTGGGTGCCCCGCGCCATCGTGCGGCGCACCGGCCTGCGCGTGGGCCACGGGGATCTCCTCGTCCAGCGGCTGGCCCTCCTCGTCGAGGTCATAGCCGAAGTCCTGAGCGAACGCCTCCACCAGGCCGTGGACGGCGTCCTGGGTCTCCTGCGACCAGTCGCCCGCGGCGATCTTGGCGCGCACGTCCTCGTGCTGGGAGTGAAGCCGTTCGGTGAGCACCGTCATGAACTCGGGCACCCGCTCCACGAGGATGCGATCGACGAAGCCGCTGTTGGCGGCATACAGCTGCACCACCTGGTCCTGCACCGCCAGCGGCTGGCGCTCGCCCTGGTTGAGCGTCTTGACGAGCCGTTCCCCGCGGGCCAGGGTGCGCTGGGTGTCAACGTCGAGATCCGAGCCGAACTGGGCGAAGGCCTCGAGATCGCGGTACTGGGAGAGCTCCAGCTTGATCCGTCCCGCCACCTTCTTCATCGGGCCGATCTGGGCGTTGCCGCCCACGCGGGAGACGGAGATGCCGACGTTGATCGCGGGGCGCACCCCGGAGTTGAAGAGCTTGGGCTCCAGGAAGATCTGCCCATCGGTGATCGAGATCACGTTGGTGGGGATGTACGCGGAGACGTCCCCCGCCTGGGTCTCGATGATCGGCAGCGCCGTCAGCGAGCCCCCGCCGGGCACCTTCGCGCCCGTGCGCGGGTCGGCGAGGTCGTCGGCGAGCTTCACCGCGCGCTCCAACAGGCGGGAGTGCAGGTAGAAGACGTCCCCTGGGTAGGCCTCGCGGCCGGGGGGGCGGCGCAGCAGCAGCGACATCTGGCGGTAGGCGTAGGCGTGCTTGGTCAAGTCGTCGTACACGCACAGGGCGTGGCGACCGTTGTAGAGGAAGTACTCCCCCATCGCGCAGCCCGCGTAGGGGGCCATGAACTTGATCGGCGCCGCCTCGTCGGCGGGGGCGGCGACGATGATCGTGTTGTCCAGGGCATTGTTTTCGTCGAGCGTCTGGGCGAGCGCCACCACGGTGGACATGCGCTGGCCGATCGCCACGTACACCGAGATCACCCCGGTGTCGCGGTTGTTGATGATCGCGTCGATCGCGATCGCGGTCTTGCCGGTCTGGCGGTCGCCGATGATCAGCTCGCGCTGGCCGCGGCCGATCGGGATCATCGCGTCGATCGCCTTGAGGCCGGTCTGCATCGGTTCCTTCACCGGCTGGCGCTGCACCACCCCGGGGGCCTTGAACTCCGCGGGCCGAGTCTCGGTGGTGTTGACCTCGCCCTTGCCGTCCAGGGGACGACCGAGGGGGTCGACGATCCGCCCCAGCAGAGCCTCCCCGACAGGGATCTCCAGCAGCCGGCCAGTGCGCTTGACCTGATCGTTCTCGCGCACCTTCTCGTATTCGCCGAGGAGCGCCACGCCGACGTTGTCCTCTTCGAGGTTGAGGACGATGCCCTTGACGTCGTGCGGGAACTCGAGGAGCTCGCCGGCCATGGCGCC
>DATMPY010000038.1:0-9283 GCA_035566955.1 Solirubrobacteraceae bacterium
GCCGGCGCCGGCGTTGTAGGCGGCGAGGGCGTCGGCGGTATTGCCGGCGAACTGGTGCAGAAGCTGGCTGAGGTAGCGGGCGCCGCCTTCGATCGACTGGGCGGGGTCGAGGGGTTCGGTGACCCCGAGGGAGGCCGCGGTGGAGGGCATGAGCTGGGTGAGCCCAAGCGCGCCGGCGCTGCTGCGGGCGGAGGGATCGAAGCCGGACTCTTGCTGGATGAGCCCGTAGAGGAGGGCGGGGTCGAGCCCGTAGCGGGCGGCGGCGCGATCGACGAGGGGGAGATAGGAGGCCGCGCCGGCGGCGGCGTCCGCGCCGGCGTTCGCCGCGACGCCGGCGCCTGCGCCCGTTGCGATGCCTGGGGCGGTGACGGGGCCGGTACCCGTGGCTGTGGCACCTTCTGCGGTGGCCCCCTGGGCGGCGTCGAGCGTGGAGGCAAAGGTGGAGGCGGAGCCGGCGGCGGCGGATGAGGGGTGGTCCATGCGGGCGATAAGGGCCTGGATCTGCAGAACGCGCTGGGCGGCGGCGGTGGGGATCCCACCCACGCTGCCGACGGGGAGGGTCTGGGAGATCACGCGGCGCTCCGGCGGAAGCGGTCGAGGGCGATTTCGTCGAGGAGGCCGCTTTCGCGGCGCCCGGCCTCGCGCTGGTGCTCGACGCGGTGGCGCTCCTTGAGGCGCTCGAGCATCTGGTGCTCGCGGGCGGCCTGTCCGAGCTGGGCGTCGTGGGCGGCGACGTCGGCCTCGTGGCGCTCGAGCTCGCGCATGCCCATGGTGCGCTGGGCCTCGATGTGCTCGACGAAGGCCTGGCGGGCGAGGAGCTCGGCGGCGCCAGCGGTGGGGGACTCGATGGCGGCGAGGCGCTGGTCGGCGTGGGCCTGGGCGAGGTGGTCCTCGACGGTGCGCAGGCGGTCCTGGCTGCCGGAGAGCTGGGCGACGGCGCGGGCGAGCTCCTGGCGTGCAAGGTCCTCTTTGCGTTCGCGCACGGCGCGGACACGCTCGAGACGGAAGCGGAACGAGGGAGCGGTGCTCACGGCCGCGTAATCGGACGGGGTGGGCGGTTCTTGAGGAGCGGATGCTGGGAGGTATGCGGAGTGGATGCCCGGGAGGATGATGAGGAGTGGATGTCCGCAGGTATGCGGAGCGGATGCCGGGAGGATGTGCGCATCCGTGTTCCAGCCGTCGGAAGCACATGCCACGAAGCGAATGTCCCCGGGTTCCTGGGAGCTACTCTCTACGGACCAACGGAACAAAAATCTATTGTAAGATCTTGTGTATGCACCACGGCAAAGATCGTCGGCACAGGCTCTCGGGGCTGCGCTCGGGCTCACGCCTAGGCCACTGTTGGATGGGCGGTACGGCCGCTCTTGCAAGGCTCCCTTTTTCCGGAAAGTCGGGAAATATCCGCTCACCGAAGGTTGGATTCGTTCATTTTTCGTGATCCAGGCGGCCCAACTATTCGCAAATAATATTGAATATACATATCAAGACTGGTTTTCGGATTCCCTTGCCTCATGGCTTGGGACCTGATCGGCACCGTTTCCGGATTCCCTTGCCTCATGGGCTTGGGAACTGATCGGCACCGCGTAGATCCACTGCGGGCAAGTTGGCATGCGGGATTGATGCGGTGGCGTAACCGTTAATACACAACGAGCCCTGGGGTGAATTGAAATGACCAAGAAGAAATCAGATGAGGTAACGATCACCCTCTCACCGTTGCAGGTGGAGCAGGTGATGCGCGCCGCGGGCCGCAACCGTAACGGCACCGTGTCGAACCTGCTGCTGGCGGCGCTGGATCACGCATACCAGCCCGACGAGGGGCGCGCGAAAAATGGGGGCCCAAAAGGAAAGTCGGCCTCGCTGCAGAAGGCTACGCGGGCGGCGCTGGAAGAGGCGCTGGAGGACCCGCAGCTCTCGCAATCGCTGCTGCGGGGCCTGGCGATCCTGGCGTCCTACGGCCCGGAGCGACCGTGGCGGGCGATCATCGACCTATCGGGACAGCTGGGGATGTCGCCCTCGACGACCCATCGCTATGTGAAGACGCTGCGGGCGGTGGGCCTGCTGGAGCAGAACCCCTCGACGCGGGAGTACCGCCCGGTGGCGATGTGAGCCCGTCACGGCCCCCAGCGGAGGGCTCCATCAAAGGCTGAACCCAAGGGAGGGGATGGCGGAGGGCCCAAGATCGGGCTGGGTGAGGTCGGGCGACTGGACGCTGGTGACACCGGGAGTCTCGTCGGGGACCTCCTCGGCGTCGAGGATCTCACCGGAGCGCTCGGCGAGGGAGCGCTCGAGGGAGGCGGCGAGGTCGAGCAGTCGCAGATCGGAGTCGGTGGGGTCGCTGGGCTCGTGGACGGGCTGGCGCAGGAAGGCGTCGATCCGGGGGCGGTGCTCGAGGGTGGCGTCGAGCAGGGGGTCGCTGCCGGGGTGGTAGGCGCCGATGGCGATCAGGTCCTCCTTCTCGCGCAGGGCGGCGAGGGCGGCGCGCAGGCGCTGCCCGGCGGTGGCGACGTCGGGGGGCACGATCTCGCCGACGAGGCGGGAGACGCTGTGGAGGACGTCGATGGCGGGGTAGTGGGCGGCGAGGGCGAGGGAGCGGGTGAGGACGATGTGGCCATCGAGGATCGAGCGGACGGCGTCGGCGATGGGCTCGTTCATGTCGTCGCCGTCGACGAGCACGGTGTAGAGACCGGTTATGGAGCCCTGGGGGGAGGTGCCGGCGCGCTCGAGCAGGCGGGGGAGGGCGGCGAACACAGAGGGGGTGTAGCCGCGGGTGGCGGGTGGCTCGCCGATGGCGAGGCCGATCTCGCGCTGGGCCATGGCGAAGCGGGTGACGGAGTCCATCATGAGCATCACGTGGTGGCCGTGGTCGCGGAAGTGCTCGGCGATGGTGGTGGCGGTGAGGGCGGCCTTGATGCGCACGAGGGCGGGCTGGTCGGAGGTGGCGACGACCACCACGGAGTGCTCGAGGGCCTCTCCGAGGTCGCGCTCGACGAACTCGCGGACCTCGCGGCCGCGCTCGCCGACGAGGGCGATGACGTTGACGGTGGCGGAGGTGGAGCGGGCGATCATGCCGAGCAGGGAGGACTTGCCCACGCCGGAGCCGGCGAAGATCCCGAGTCGCTGCCCGAGCCCGCAGGGGACGAGGCTGTCGAGGGTGCGCACGCCCAGCCCGACGCGCTCGCGGATGCGGGGGCGCTGCAGGGCGGAGGGGGGAGGGGCAATGGTGGAGCGGTAGCCAGCCCACTCCGCCGCGTGGCCCGTTAAGGCCGTCTGGGCCACTTGGCCCGTCTGACTCTCCGGCCCCGTCTGGCCCTCCTGACTCTCGTGGCCGGTCTGACCCCCATGACTCTCCCAGGCCAAGTCGCCGAGCCCGTCGAGGGGAGCGCCGAGTCCGTCGATCACACGCCCGAGCAGACGGGGGCCGACGGGAACCCGAAAGGGGGCCCCGGTGGGGAGCACCTTGGTGCCGGGGCCGATGCCGTGGAGCTCGCCGAGGGGCATCAGCAGGGTTCGCCCCTCGCGGAAGCCGACGACCTCGGCGGGAACGGCAGCCTGGGTGCGGTCGGCCCCCACGAGGCAGACCTCGCCGACCTCGGCCTGCAGGCCGGTGGCCTCGATGATGAGGCCGATCAGATTGCTGACGCGTCCGTGGCAGCGGGCGAGATCGGCGCCTACGAGGGCGGCGGAGGCGCGGGTGAGCAACTGGGCGGTCATGTCCATGGGTGCGGGCGGAGGGAGGCGTGGGAGCTGGGGGAGAGGTGGGGGGATCTTTTGGGATCGTCCGCGCGGGGCGGGCGGAGGCCGGGGTGGTGGGGGCGGGGCTTCCTACCCCGCCGCGGCGCGGGGTGCGGGGACGGGGGGCGTCTCACGGTGCGTCCTGCGCACCGGCGAGCTCGGCGTGGACGACCTCGCGGGCACGCTCCAACTGGGTCTGGATGGTGGCGTCGATCTCGCTCTCGGCGGTGCGCACGATTGCGCCGCCGGGACCGACGCGGCGGTCGGCGTGGACCTCGCAGAGCTCGATCCCGCCGGTCTGGGCGGTGAGCTCGTCGATGGCGGCGCTGACGATGTGCAGGTCGGCGGGGTCGACGAGGACGGTCACGCGGCGGCGCTCGGTGACGCGGCGTAGGGCGCCGCGAACGGCGTCGAGGACGCGCTCGGGCTGCACATCGAGGGCGCCGGCGAGGATCTTGGCGGCGAGCGCGAGGGCGAGGGCGAGGGCGTCGCGCTCGGTCTCGTCGAGCATCTGCTCGCGCAGGTGGTGGGCCTCGGAGAGCGCCTGGTGGAGGGCCTGGGCGCCGGAGCGGGCCTCGGCGAGGGCGTCGTCGCGCCCCTGGGCGAGCCCTTCGGCGTGGCCCTCGGAGCGGGCGAGCTCGCGGATGCGCTCGGCCGCGTCCTGCGCGTCGGCGAGGATCCGCGCGGGGGTGCCCACGGGCGGGGGAGCCGAGGACTCCAGTTGCGGGAGGGGGTATCCGCTGGCGGCGTGGGACGTCGCGGCGGCATCTGTTGTGGCGGTGGGGGGCATCGCGGGGGCGTCTGTCGTGGCGGGGGGCATCGCGGGGTGTTGCTGGTGGCGTTGGGTGCGACGGCGGGGTATGGTGGGTGTCGGTCGTGGCGGTGGGGGACGTCATGCAGGGTGACGTTCCTGCCGTGGGGATGGTCGGGCCGGCGGCCTAGACCACCGCGTCCTCGTCGCTCTCCTCGTCGCCGGTGGAGAGCAGGATGGTGCCGGCCTCCTCGAGGCGGCGTACGACGGCGACGATGCGGCCCTGGGCGGCGTCCACGTCGCGCTTGCGCTGGGGCTGCTGGACCTCCATCTCTTCCTGGAGCATGGCGGCGCCGCGCTCGGACATGTTGGTGAGGAGCTTCTCCTTGACCGCGTCGGGGACGCCGCGGAGGGCAAGCACGAGGTCCTTCTGGTTGGCCTCCCGGAGTACCTGCTGGATGGCGCGGTCGTCGAGGTTGACGATGTCCTCGAATACGAACAGCATCCGGCGGACCTCCTCGGCGAGGTCCTGGTCGGTGGTGGTGAGGTGGTCGAGCACGGCGCGCTCGGTGGAGCGGTCGGCGTGGTTGAGGATGTCCGCGAGCGCCTTGGCGCCCCCGGCGGTGGCGTACTCCTGCTCAACCACGGTGGTGAGCTTCTGGCGGATGACCTCCTCGACCTGCTGGATCACGGCGGGGCTGGTCTCGCCCATGCGGGCGATGCGCAGGGCGATGTCGGGCTGCATGCGCTCGGGCAGGCGGGCGAGGACCTGGGCGGCGAGCACGGTGTGGAGGTTGGCGACCACGAGGGCCACGGTCTGGGGGGCCTCGGTGCGCAGGAAGCCCACGATCTGCTCGGGGGGGGTGCGGCGGAGGAACTCGAAGGGCCGCATCTCGATCACGGTGTTGAGCCGCCCGAGCAGCTCCTCGGCGCGCTCGGCGCCGAGCGCGCGCTCGAGCACCTCGCGGGCGAAGTCGATCCCGCCGGCGACGTCGCCCATCCCGTCGGGCCCCGCGGCGAAGGCGAGCTCCCCGAGGATGGCCTCGGTGGTCTGCTCTTCGACGGCCCCCATCTTGGCCATTTCCAGGGAGAGGCTCTCGATCTCCTCCTCGCGGAGGTGCTGCATCACGTCGGCCGCGCGCTCGGAGCCCAGGGCGGCCATCAGCACGGCGGCCTTGCGGCGGCCCGCGAGGCGGGCGACGGTGCGCAGGGGCAGGGCGGCGAGGGGTTCGTCGGTGGCGGGGGGCAGCTCGATCGCCATCAGGGCCGCCTCATGATCGCGCCGACGCCAGCGCGGGCGTCGGCGCGAGCGCGGGTCCCCAACGCCTGGGTGCTCAACATTCGCCTTGCGCTGTCCGCTCTCCGGTCAGCGGGTGTGATTGTCCGCACCTGTTCTAGTCCTCCTGCATCCAGGTGCGCACCTGCTGGGCGACGCGATCGGGGTTCGACTCGGCGAGGTTCTCGACCTGGCGGCGAACAGGTACTGAGGCCCCAACCATCCCTGCCCCGCCCGCCCCGGCGCTACCGGCGCTACCGGCGGCGGCGAGCGCGGGCATCGCATCCCGCCCGCTCCCGTCGGTGGGCCGGAGGCTGGTTTCGCGTTCGAGCTCGGAGAGGCGGATGGGCAGCTCGAGCTCCTGCAGCCAGGCGGGCTGGTGGTCGATTCCCTCCTGCTCGCGGCGGCGCAGGGCGCGGGTGGTGAAGAACAAGAAGATCGCGGAGGCGATCCCGATGAGGGCGTACTTGGCGTAGCCCAGCATGCCCCCGGTGGCACCTTCGGCGAAGGGGGCAACGGGCTTGGCGAAAGTCATCTGGCCGATCGAGACGGTGTCCCCGCGCTTGGTTTGGATGCCGGCGGCGTTGGTGATGGCTTCCTTGATGGCTGGCACCGAGGCGGGGGGGACGGTGTGGTCGAGCAGCACGGAGACGTGCTGGCTTTCCACGGCGCCGGGGGCGATCGTGGAGTGGGTGACGGTCTTGTTCACTCCCAGGCTGGAGCCGGTGACTTCGTGCTTGTAGTTGGATTTGCCCGAGGCGCCGGTCTGGGCGTAGGCGGGAATGTTGGCGGTCCCCGCCGCCCCGGCGCCGCCCCCGTTGCCGGTGAGGGTTTCGAGGTTCTTGCTCTGCTGGAGGGGCACCCCGGCCTTGCCGTAGGTGAGGGATTCCTGGGTGGTCTGGTTGGTGTTGAGGTCGGCGTAGACCTGCACCTCGGCCTTGCCAGCGCCGAGCGTTTGGGCGAGCATCGTGTCGAGGCTGGCCTCCATCTGGTTGTCATAGCGTTCTTGGGCGGCCTGCTTGCCGGTGGTGCCGGTGGCGCCTTCCCCACCTTGGAGCGGCCACAGCAGCTGCCCGGTGCCGTCGGTGATCGTGACCTTTTGCAACTGCAGGCCGGGCACGGAGGAGGCGACCAACTGGGCGATGCCACGCACGGAGGTGGAGTTGGGGTTGGTGGTCCCGCTGAGCAGGACCGCGGCGGAGGCCTTGTTCTGGCTTTCCCCGAAGAGCTGGTTCTGGGGGGAGGGCAACACCAGCTCGACCTGGGCGCCGGAGACGCCCTGGATGTTGTCGATCGTTTGCTCGAGCTGTCCCTGCAGGGCGCGCTGGTAGGTGACCTGCTGCTGGAAGTTGCTTTCCCCGAGGCTCGATTTTTCAAAGAGGGAGAAGCCGGGCTGGGTGTTGCCGAGCAGCCCGGCGCCGGCGAGGGCCACGCGGGCCTGGGCGGTCTCGTTGGACTGCACGGCCAGGGCGGTGCCGTTGTTCTGCAGTTCGTAGGCGATCCCGTGCTGGTCCAGGGCGCTTGTCATCTTCCCGGTCTGCGCCGGTTCGAGGCCGGTGGCGAGGGTGGAGTAGGAGGGCTTGGAGACCATGTGCAGGAAGAGGTAGATGAACAGGATTCCCGCGATGGTCGCGCCCCCGAGGATCATCCATCCGCGGGGGGTGAGTCGGGTGGCGAGTTGTCTTACGGGCATGGATCAGGTGGGGAGTTTGAGGTGAGAGTGAGGGAGGAGTGGGAAGGCCGGAAGTTGGTGGGCTGGTGGGGCCGTGTGATGGTGGGATGGGACGATGGTGGATGGGAAGGTGTGGGGTGGGTGGAGCGCTGATTGGCGCGCTATGTGGGTGGGTGGATGGGTGGGTGTTTGGGCTGGGCGATTTACACCTGGGTCTGGAAGATCTGTTGAACGCCTTCGGTGGCCTTGGTGCGGAGCTGGGAGGCGAGCTGCATCGCGAGCTGGGCGTCCTCCACGGTGACCACGGCGCTCTCGGGGTTGGAGGCGGTGCCGGTGGCGAGCGCCTTGGCGGCCCCGTCGGAGCTCTTCTGGGTCTGTTCGAGGGAGGAGATCGCGTTGGTGAGGGCTTCCCCGAAACCGCCCCCCGTTTCCGTTCCCCCCGCGCCCGAGCCAGGTTCCACGGCGCCCGTTTCTGTAGCCCCGCTCACCCCGCCCACTTCGCCGAGGGCGCCCGCCCCGGTCGTCTGTTCGCCGGGGCCCGCGGAGAGCGCCGAACTCGCGCTGCCCGCGGGTTCCGCCAAGCTGAGGTTGGGCGCGACGGCACTTGCGCGTGCGCGTTCGCCGGAGGCGACGCCGGTGACGCTGTTGACGAGCGATTCCACCCCCACCGCGCCGATCGGGAGAACTGTCATTTGAGCACTCCGAGGGTGGCGGTGAACATCGACTTGGCGGTCTGCATCGCGGTGACGTCGGACTGGTAGGAGCGCGACTCGGAGATGAGGTCGACCATTTCGGTGACGGTGTTGACGTTGGGCATCTTCACGTACCCCTGGGCGTTGGCTTCGGGGTTGCCGGGGTTGTAGACGAGCTGGTCGGGAGTGCTGTCGGCGACGATCCCCGCGACCTTCACGCCCCCGGCGGGCAGCTGGCCAGGAGCGCCGCCCGCCCCCGCGGCCCCGCCCGTGCCCATCGCGCCGGCGAGGGTGGATTCGAAGTCCGAGGGGTGGCCGGTCTGCTGGAGGAGCACCTCCTGGCGCTGGTAGGGCTGTCCACTCGCGGTGCGGGTGGTCTGGGCGTTGGCGAGGTTCTCCGAGGTGACGTCCATCCGCACCCGTTCCGCGGTGAGGCCGCTGCCCGCGATTTCGATCGCGTCGAAGAGGCCCATCAGCTGACCCTCGGGGCGGTCCCGTCGAACGGTGCGATCCCGGTCGCGGGGCCGGTCGCGGGGGTCGAGCGCGCGTGGGCTCGACCAGCGGTGGCGTGGCGGAGACCCATCAGCTGACCCCCATGGCGGAGCGCAGGATGCCGTCGCGGGTGCCAAGCACCTGGACCAGCGCCTCGTATTCGAGGCCGTTCTCCGCCAGCAGCGAGGATTCCTGGTCGATCTGAACCCCATTGCCTTCCGGCCCCGTGGCCTGCTGGCTGACTTCGGGCTGGAAGCTCACCCCGGCCAGCGATTCCCCAGCAGCGGGCGATTCCCCGCCCGCGAGCGCCTGACGGAGGACCCCCTGGAAGTTGAGGTCCTCGCGGTGGTAGCCGGGGGTGTTGGCGTTGGCGATGTTGTTGGTGAGCAGCGTCTGGCGCATCCACGCGCCGCGCATCGCGGTCTGGAGGGCCAGTTGGGTGGTGTCGATCAGGGACATCCGGGCGGTGGGAAGATGGGCGGTGACGGAGTGGCGTCGAGGTGCTGCAGTTGCCCTCCGTGGGCCGGACCCGACTCCCATCCATGTGAGCCGCCCCCCGGCAAAGACCCGGGTCGCCCCCGGTCATCGGCAGCATCCAGGAGACCTTTAGCTTTGCTGGCGGGGTTCGCTGGACGGTTTCCGGGGGGGCCTTTGGCTTTGCTGGCGGG
>DATMPY010000039.1:0-2350 GCA_035566955.1 Solirubrobacteraceae bacterium
CGCCCTCGACCAGACCCTCGAGAGCTTCGTCCGGGGCCACATGTGCGCCTTCGTGGCGTTCGGCGGCGTGCCCCGCGCACTGCTCTACGACAACCTCAAGACGGCCGTGCTCGAGCGGCAAGGGGACCTCATTCGCTTCCATCCACGCCTGCTCGAGCTGGCGGGCCACTACCACTTCGCCACCAAGCCGTGCGCGCCCTACCGGGGAAACGAGAAGGGGAAGGTCGAGCGGGCCATCCGCTATCTGCGCTACTCGTTCTTCGACGCCCGCTCGTTCTCCTCCGTCGACGATCTCAACGCGCAGCTCGCCACCTGGATCGAGACGGTCGCCCACACGCGCCAGGTGCCCGCAGACCCCGATGGCCGCCTGGTCGCCGAGGCGCTCACCGAGGAGAGGCCGCGCCTGCTCCCGCTGCCGCAGCATCCCTTCGAGAGCGATCTCGTGCGGCCTGCGGTGTCGGGCAAGACGCCGTACATCCGCTTCGATCTCAACGACTACTCCATCCCCCACACCCTCGTGAAGAAGCCGCTCACGCTCATCGCGTCGGAGACGGAGGTGCGACTCGTCGATGGCGACCGCGTCGTGGCCCGTCACCCCCGCTCGTACGATCGCCTTCAGATCGTGGAGGACCCGGCGCACCTCTCGGCTCTCGCGGAGCACAAGCGCCACGCGCACGAGCTCCGCGGGCGCGACCGGCTCCGTTCTGTCTGCGCTCACGCCGAGGCGTTTCTCGGCGCAATCGCGCTGCGCGGCGGGCACCTCGGGGGTACCACCTCGCGGCTGCTCAAGCTCCTCGACCGATTCGGCGCGGTGGCCCTCGACGCCGCGATCGCCGACGCCCTCGGGCGCGGCGCGCTCTCGGCCCAGTCGGTCGCGCACGTGCTCGATCAGGCGCAGCGCGCCGCGGGGGCGCCGCCGCCCCTCGAGCACCCGCTGCCCGAGGACCCGCGTGCGCGCGACCTCCGGGTCACGCCGCACGCGCTCGGTCGCTACGACGGGCTCGGCGCAGCCAAGCCGGAGGGCGACCATGACGGGCTCGGCGCAGCCAAGCCGGAGGGCGACCATGAGTGAGCTCGGCCAACGGCTTTGCGACCTCGGGCTCCGCGCCACCAGCGAGCGGCTCGACGATCTCGTCGCCCTGGCGACCAGGGAGCGATGGAGCCCGGTGCAACTGCTCGAGTACGTGGTCGAGCTCGACGAAAAGGATCACGTCAAACGCAGTCTCGATCGTCGCTTCACGGACAGCCACATCGGCCGCTTCAAGCCCATGGCGGACTTCGACTGGGCCTGGCCGACCAAGATCGATCGCGAGATGGTCGAGCGCGCGCTCGCCGTCGACTTCATCGCCGAGGCCCGCAACATCGTGCTCGTGGCCCCGCAGGGCCTCGCGAAGACGATGATCTCGCAGAACATCGCGCACCAGGCCATCCTCAAGGGCCACTCGGTCCTCTTCCTCACCGCCGCGCAGCTCCTGCTCGACCTCGGCTCGCAAGAGTCTTCGCGCACCCTCGACCGGCGGCTCAAGCACTACGCCAAGATCAGCCTCCTCGTGCTCGACGAGGTCGGCTATCTCGCCTTCGACAACAGGAACGCCGACCTGCTCTTCCAGGTGGTCAGCCGCAGGTACGAGAAGAAGAGCCTCGTGCTCACCACCAACCTCGCCTTCGTCGACTGGCCGACGATCTTTCCCAGCGCGACGTGCGCCACCGCCCTCATCGACCGGGTGATCCATCACGCCGACGTGATCGCGATCGAGGGCGAGAGCTACAGGCTCCGCGAGGCCAGGGAGCGCGCTGGCAAGCGGCCGGCGCCGCCCGTGGAGGGTCCGCCGAAGCCGAGGAAGAAGTAGGCGCACTGGACGGCCCGGCAGCCCAACGAGCGGCTTGCCGGGCTGTTCAGATTTCCGCGGTTTGAGGTGAGCGCCAACAGCGTGGTGCGCAGGGGAAGTTCTCCGTGGGTGCCCCGACAGAAATGCGGGTCGGGCGAGCGGATCCGCGCCCGAGATGCCCCCCGCGAGGCGTCCGCGGGGCCGGCAAATCCCGCGGTTTCTGCCGATTCCCGGTGCTCGGGCAACCTTGCGTATGCGAGCACACACTTTCGGACATTTTGCCCGAGCACCCCGGCGACGGGGCTCCGCGGGCATGGGGGTCAGGTGGGTGTGGGTGGGAGGCGACGCAAATGGCGGTCGGCGCCGCCTGCATGGAGCTCGGCCTCGCCTACCTCGGACTCGGCGGCGCCCGCATGGGGCTCGGGCGCCCGCGGTCGGGTTCCCCGGTGGCGTGGGCTATGGGCGCGGCGTGAGGCGGGAGCCAGACGCCCCGGAAGTCCGTCGCGCGAAAGGGCAGATCG
>DATMPY010000040.1:0-8505 GCA_035566955.1 Solirubrobacteraceae bacterium
GTCAGAGGGGGCGCTGGAGGGAGCCCTAAAGGGAGCGTCAGAGGGGGGGCTGGAGGGAGCGGTCGCAGGAGTGGTGGAGGGGGCGGTGGTGCTGGACCTGTTCGCGGGCACGGGGGCGTTGGCGATCGAGGCGCTCTCGCGGGGGGCGGAGCGGGCGGTGCTGGTGGAGCGCGACCCGCGCGCGCTCACGGCGCTGCGGGCGAATCTGGCGGAGTTGGGGGTGGGCGCGGAGGAGGCGGAGGTCCGCGGCGGGGAGGCGCTGGCGGCGCTGCGCAACGCACGCGGGCGCCAGGAGACATACGATCTCGTGTTCGTCGATCCGCCGTACCGTCAAACGGGTGTACTGGGGCGCGAGCTGGGGCAGGCGTTGCCGCCTCTGTTGGCCCCGGGGGCGCGGGTGGTGGTGGAGTGCGATCGGCGCACAGAGCCGCCGGTGCTCCCCATGGAGATCGAGCTGCGGCGGCGCTACGGAGACACGACGATCACGATCTATCGCCAACGATGACCCCTGAGACCAGCAATCGCGTTCGACCGGCGTGCCGCCGGCGCGGCGCTCGACGGCGATGAAGCACGGCGGGCGATGACCCTGGAAAAGTCCACAGCGGTGCTGCCGGGCTCGTATGACCCGGTGACGAATGGCCACCTGGACGTGATTCGCCGGGCGGCGGCGCTGTACGAGCAGGTGGTGGTGGCGGTTGTCAAACGCTCGGTGCGCAAGAGCGCGACGCTGTTCACGATCGAGGAGCGGGTGGGCTTCATCGAACGGGCGACGGCGGACCTGCCGGGGGTGCGGGTGGAGGCGTTCAGCAACCTGGTGGTGGAGTTCGCGCGCGGGGTGGGGGCGAAGGCGATCGTCAAGGGGCTGCGGGCGATCTCGGACTTCGAGTACGAGCTGGAGCTCAACCAGCTCAATCGCCGGCAGGACCCGGAGATCGAGTCGGTGTACCTGATGTCGAGCCCGCAGTACAGTTTCCTTTCATCGAGTGGCGTGAAGGAGCTGGCCACGTTCGGCGGTAGGATCGAGGATCTGGTCCCCGAAGAGGTGGCAAAGCGGTTGCAGGAAGAGCTCCGGCGTTGACGAATCTGGAGAAGGCTCTATGGATGTCCTAGTTCTAATAGACAAGCTGGACGACCTGGTGCACAACGCCAAGCCGGTGCCGCTGACCGACCAGGTGCGGGTGGACAAGGAGGAGATCTACGACCTCCTGGACCAGATGCGGGCGACGATCCCGGAGGAGATCAAGCAGGCGCGGTGGATCGTCAAGGAGCGCCAGGAGATGCTGGCGGAGGCGAAGCGGGAGGCGGAGAAAATCGTCACCGAGGCGCGCGAGCGCCAGGAGCGGCTGGTGGGCGAGGAGGAGGTCACCAAGCAGGCGGAGCGGGCGGCGGACGACATCATCGAGGACGCCCGCGCGCGCGAGCGCGAGATCCGCCTCGGCGCGGAGGACTACGCGGACGAGATCCTCAACACGCTGGAGGTGAACCTGTCGAAGTTCATCGCGGCGGTGCAGCGCGGCCGGGAGCGCCTGCAGGGCAAGGACGAGCCCGCGGGAGTGAGCTAGGCCCCCCCGCGGGTCCCCACCCCTGTCCTCGGAGGGAGAGGTCTCAGCTAGCCTGGGGCAATGGCGGCGGAGACGCACACGCTCGACCTGGGAAGCCTGCGCCTGGCCTCGGGAGAGGGGCGGCGCCTGGAGCTGTCGGTCACGATCGAGCCGCTGATGCTGGGAGGTGAGCGCTACGAGGCGAGCCCGGCATGCCCGGAGGTGACGCTGGATGTGTCGCGGATGGTCGGCCAGGGGTACGCGCTGCGGCTGCGCTTTCAGGCGGCGCTCGAGGGGCCGTGCATGCGCTGCCTGGGGGAGGCGGCGCCAACGGTGGAGGTGGACCCGCGGGAGGTGGACCGACCGGGGGGTGGGGAGGAGCTGTCGAGCCCGTATGTGCACGAGGAAAAGTTGGACCTGGGGGCGTGGGCGCGGGACGCGTTCGCGCTGGGCGCCCCGGTGCAGGTGCTGTGCCGCGAGGAGTGCGCGGGCCTGTGCGCGGTGTGCGCCGCGAACCTCAATGATTTGGACCCCGCCCGCCCGGAGCACACCCATGAGCGCGAGCCGGACCCGCGCTGGGCGAAGCTGCGGGAGCTGAAGCTGGAGTAGGGCTGCTAGCCTTCCCGGGCCGATGGCTGTCCCCAAGCAGAAGCAGTCTCACAGTCGCACCTCCAAGCGCCGCGCGCAGCACAAGGTCGTCGCGCCCGCGCTGGCGAAGTGCCCGCGCTGCCACAGCCCGCGCCGCCCCCACCGGGTGTGCGCGGTGTGCGGGACCTACGCGGGGCGCGAGGTGGCGGCGCCAATCGAGCACGCGGAGGAGCACCACCACGACGACTGAGCCGGCGGTGGTCGCGGTCGACGCCAACGGGGCGGACCTCGCCCCCGCGGCGCGCGCGGGCCCGCCGGTGGTGGCGGTGGACGCGAACGGGGCCGACCTGGGCCCCGCGGAGGTGGCGGCGGGCGCGGCGCTCGCGGCACAGAGGGGCGCGCGGGTGCTGCTGTTCGGCCCCGCCTCGGAGATGGCCGGCCTGCCCGCGGGTGTGGAGGTGGTGGACGCCCCGGTGTCGATCGCCAAGAGCCCCGACCCCGCGCGCGCCGCGCGGGCGCACCCGGAGTCCTCGATCGTGCGGGCGGCGCGCGCGGTCGCGGAGGGCCGGGCGCAGGCGCTGGTGTGCGCGGGAGGCACGGGGGCGGCGCTGGCGGCGGGCCTGTTC
Source organism: Solirubrobacteraceae bacterium (assembly GCA_035566955.1). Classification (GTDB taxonomy): domain Bacteria; phylum Actinomycetota; class Thermoleophilia; order Solirubrobacterales; family Solirubrobacteraceae; genus Palsa-744. Next base: position 2,756 of record DATMPY010000040.1, read on the forward strand.
AACATCAAGCGCGCCCGCGGCATCCACCGCCCGGCGCTGGCCCTGCCGCTGCCCGTCCCGGGCCATCCGGTGACGCTGCTCGACGTGGGCGCCAACGCGCAGGCGCGCGCGGAGCACCTGGTGCAGTTCGCGTTCATGGGGGCGGCCCTGGCGCGCACCCTGCTCGACGTCTCCTGCCCGCGGGTGGGGCTGCTCTCCAACGGGGAGGAGCTGGGGCGGGGCAGCGCGCTGGTGCTGGAGGCCCGCGCGGAGCTCGCCGAGCGGTTGGCCGCGGCCGCGGACGCCAGGGGTGCGGTGGGTCCACCAGGGGCGGGAGCGAACGGGTCCGGTTCCGGCGGGCACATCGGGGAGGCGCCGCTCGGCGAGGGGGACGGGCAGGGATCGGTGGCGCTCGCGGGCGGGGGGCCGTTCTTCGAGCTGGTGGGGAACGTCGAGGGGCGCGACCTCACCAGCGGCGCGGCGGATGTGATCGTGACAGACGGATTCACGGGCAACATCGCGCTGAAGGTGATGGAGGGGGTCTCCCAGACCATGCTCCGCGCGATCCGCGACGCGGCCACCTCCTCCCCCAGGGCCCAGCTGGGGGGCCTGCTGCTGCGCCCCGCGCTGCGGGCGTTCCGCGACGAGATCGACCCCGAGGGCCAGGGGGGCGCCTACCTGCTGGGGCTGCGCCGTCTGGGGGTGGTGCCCCACGGGAGCTTCACCCGTCACGGCTTCGCCCAGGCGATCCTGCGCGCCGCGCGCGGCGCCGAGGAGGACCTCGTGGGGCGCACCCACGCGGCGCTGGAGCACGCGGGGGCGCTGCGCGGCCGGGTTGGTGGGCCAGCCATCCGCGTCGACCGCTAGCCTGCCAAGCACGCAACACCAATGAGAGTGGCCTACCTTCCCTTCCGCTGTTCCCCCGCGGCCGCGCGCCGCCGCATCCCCTCGACCGCCCCCCCGCGTGGGCGCGGCCGGCGATGACGCGCGAGCAGGTATACGAGCTGATCCGCAGCCACCTCGCGGACGAGCTCGACGTCGATCCCGAGGAGATCCACGAGGAGACCCGCTTCAAGGAGGACCTGGAGGCGGACTCCCTGGACCTGTACACCCTGGTGCAGGAGCTCGAGGACAGCTATGGGGTGCGCATCTCCGACGAGCAGGCCGCCGGGATCCTCACGGTGGGGCAGGCGGTGGACTTCGTGCTCGCCCAGAGCCCGAACGGCGAGGTGTGATGCCCTCTCATGGAGCTGCTGAACGAGCTGTTGGAGGAGCTGCCCGAGGAGCTGGTGCGCCAGGTCTTCACCCACGCCTCGTGGAGCGAGCGGCGCAGCGACTCCTACGTGCGCTTGGCGTTCCTCGGGGACTCGGTGCTCGCGCTCGCGGTCACCACCCATCTGTACCCCCGTCTGGAGGCGGAGCGCTTCGGGGCGGGGCGCCTCACGAAGATCCGCGCCCAGGCGGTCTCCGGACCCTCCTGCCGCGCGGTGGCCGAGCGGTTGCAGGTGCCCGAGCGGCTGAGCGCGGCCGCCCCGGAGGGCCTGGGGCAGAACGCCGCCGCCCTGGGGGCCACGGAGCGGGTGCTGGCCTCGGTGATCGAGGCGGTGATCGGGGCGTGCTATCTGCACTTCGGCTACCAGCGCACCGCGGAGGCGGTAGTGGAGGCGTTCGCCCCCGAGATCGAGCAGGCGCTGGAGAACCCGGTGGACTACAAGTCCGCCCTCCAGGAGCTCCTCGCCCAGCGGGGGGAGATTGTGACGTACACCGTCACCGAGGAACTCGGCCCCCCGCACTCCCGCACCTTCGAGGTCGCCGCCACCGTGGACGGCCGCCCGCTGGGCAGCGGGGCGGGGCGCAGCAAGAAGCACGCCGAGCAAGAGGCCGCGCGGGAAGCAGTGGAGAGGTTGCAGGGGTGACGCCATGCATCTGAAGTCGCTCACCCTCAAGGGCTTCAAGTCCTTTCCCGACCGCACCCGCCTGGACTTCGGGCCCGGGGTCAGCGTGATCGTGGGGCCCAACGGCTCCGGCAAGTCCAACGTCACCGACGCCGTCCTCTGGGCAATGGGGGAGCAGTCCCCCCTCGCCGTGCGGGGGCAGTCGATGCAGGACGTCATCTTCGGGGGCGGCCGTGGCGTGCAGGCGCGCAGCTGCGCGGAGGTCGAGATCGTGCTCGACAACTCCGATGGCACCGTCGCCCTGCCCCTCGGGGAGATCTCGATCGCCCGCCGCCTCGACCGCTCCGGAGAGGGGGAGTACCGCCTCAACGGCGCCCGCTGCCGCCTGGGCGACATCATCGAGGTGCTCTCCGACACCGGCCTCGGCAAGGAGACCCACTCCGTCATCTCCCAGGGCCGCGTGGAGGCCATCGTCTCCTCCAAGCCCCGCGACCGCCGCCTCTTGATCGAGGAGGCCGCCGGCCTCGGCAAGCACCGCAAGCGCCGCCGCCGCGCCCAGCTCAAGCTGGAACGCACCCAGGAGAACCTCGACCGCGCCCTCGACGTCGAGCGCGAGGCCCGCACCCGCCTGCGCCCCCTCAAGCGCCAGGCCGAAGCCGCCGAGCTCCACCAGCGCCTGGAGCGCCAGATGCTCGAAGCCCGCCTGGAGCTCGCCCGCGAGGCGCTGCGCGCGCGGCGCGAGGAGCTCGCCGACGCCGAGGGCCGCGCCCAGCAGGCCCGCGCCGCCCGCCAGGAGGTCGAAGGTGGCCTCCAGGAGGTGGTGGAGCGCCGCAGCCACGCCGAGCGCGCGCTAGCTGAGCGCTCCTCTCACCACGACGCCCTCGCCCGCCGCGCCCTGCACGCGGGCTCCGCCCACGAGCGGCTCGGCCTGCGCCGCGAGCAGGCCTTCGCCGCCGCGGAGGGCGTCGCGGAGCGCATCCTCCGCGGGCGGCGCGAGATCGAGATTCTCACCGAGACCCTCGCCATCGGCCAGGGCGAGGGTGCGGGGGCCGACCGATCGAAGATCGGCCAGCAGCGCATCGCCGTGCTCGAGGAGGAGCTCGCCGCCCTGGAGCGCCAGCGCGAGCAGGAGCTGGAGCGCGAGCTGGCCGAGCTCGAGCAGGACCGCGAGGCCGCCGCCGCCGAGGTCGCCCAGCTGGACGCCGCCCTCGCCGAGGCCCGCGCCGAGCGCGAGCAGGCCGACGCCGCCGCCCACGCCGCCCGCGCCACCCTGCGCGAGGCCGAGCGCGCCGTGGAGGCCGCCCGCCGCGAGGCCGCCCGCGTGGGGGGAGAGTTGGCCGCGGTCAACCAGTTCCTGCGCACCCACACCCCCCCCGCGCTTGCCCCCGGCGCGGGCGATGGGCGCGAGGAGGCCCCCCGCGCGCTCAGCGAGGCACTGCGGGTGCAACCCGGCTACGAGCTCGCCCTCGCCGCCGCCCTCGGCGGGCGTCTGGACGCCGCGCTCGCGCCCGACCTCCCCAGCGCCGCCGCCCTCCTCGATCGCGCCGGTCCCGACGGCGCCACCGTCCTGCTGGCCGATCTGCGATCGGTCGACCCCCGAGCCACGGGCGACGCGGCGGCGGCCGAGGATGATGCGGCGGAAACCACCCACGCCACCGAGGACGCGAAGACGGCCGCGGATGATGTGGCGGGAGCCACCCACGCCACGGAGGTAGCGGAGGTAGCCGCGGACATGACGGCCGAAGCCGGCGGAGCTAGCCATGAGGCCGGCGGGCACCAGCCTGGATCCGTCGCGCAGGGCGCCTCCGGCGCGACAGGTCCCCCCGTGCCCGGCGCCCGCCCCCTGATGGAGCTCCTCGACGGCTCTCCCCCGATGCTTGCCCTCGCTGGACGACTGCTCGCGGATGCGTGGGTGGTGGAGAGCCTGGAGGAGCTCCCCGGGGAGTTCTCCGGGATCGCGGTCACCCCCCAGGGGCGCGTGTGGTTCGCCGCTCTCGGGGAGGTCCGCCAGGTGACCGAGGGGGGCGCCGAGCGGGTGCTCGCCCGCCGCAACGAGCGCGACCGGCTGATCCTCGCGGTGGAGGACGCCGCCGGCGGCGAGCAGGCCGTCCGCGCCGCCGCCGAGCGTGCCGAGGAGGACGCCCGTGCCGCCGAGCACGCCCGCGAGCAAGCCGACGACGCCCTGCGCGAGGCCGACCGCGGCCACGCCCAGGCGCGCGAGCGCGAGCGCCACGCGGGGTGGCTGATCGAGCAGCGCCGCACCGCCCCCGAGCAGGGCCCCCTCGCGGTGCGCCGCGCCCAGCTGGAGGGGGAGCTCGCCGCCGAGCGCCGCCAGGCCGAGCGCATCGCCCGCGAACACTCAGAACGCATGCAACGCCTGGAGCGCCTTCACGCCCAGCTTGCCGCCGACACCGCCCTGCATCCCCTCGCCGAGCGACTCGCCGCCGCCCTGGGAGCCGCCGGGGAGGCCGTGGCCGAGCGCGTGGCCGAGCTGGACGGGGAGCTTGCCCGCCACCGCGCCGCGGGCGAGGAGATGGCGGCCGAGCTGCGCGCGTGCGCCGCCCAAGAGGCTGAGATCCAGGCCCGCCTGCGGGCGGAGGGCGAGGCGGTAACCGCCGCCGAGGTGGCCGCCCAGCGCCTGCGCGACCACGCCGCCGAGGCCGAGCTTGAGCTGCGCACCGTCCGCGAGCAGCTGGAGCTTCCCGCCCTTGCGCCGGCGTCCGCCCAAGAGAGCGCCTCCGCTGAGGCGGAGGAGGATGCGGGCGGGGTTGCGCAGGAAAGTCGCCCACGGACGGGTGTTGTCGTGGGCGGTGAGGTTGAGGGACACCATGGGGAAGATCCACCTCTCGCTGTCGCCAGGGGTAAGGACGCGCAAGCCCCTCACGCCGCCGCCTTCGCGGCCGACGACGAGCCGCAATCCTCACGCCCTGACGCCTCCCCGGCCGATGGCGAGCCGTCACTCGAAGAGGAGCTGGAGCCGCTGGGCGAGGAGCAGGTGCGGGCGCTCGAGGCCCGCCTGGAGCGGTTGCGCCGCCGGCGCGAGCAGCTCGGACCGGTCAACCCGCTGGCCCAGGAGGAGTACGCCGAGGCGCTCGCCCACGTGGAGGAGCTTGAGGCCCGGCGCACCGACCTGGAGACCGCGCTGCGCGAGCTGCGCACGGTGATCCGCGACACCGACCGACAGATCCACGAGACCTTCAACGCCACCTTCCAGGCCGCCGCCCGTAACTTCGAGGAGCTCGCCCGTCACGTGTTCCCCGGTGGGGGGGGTCAGCTGCGGCTCGTCAAGGACGCCCACACCCCCCGTCCCGTGCTCGGCGGCCAGCCCCTCCCCGGCGACGGAGCTGCTGCGCGGGCCGAGGGAGCTGGCGCGGGCGGTGCTGGTGGCGGTGCCGCCGCCGACAATGGGGCCGGCGACCATGGGGCCGGCGACGCGGAGGCCGCCGCGGAGCTCGAGGCCGAGGCGGAGGCCCAGCGGCGCGAGCTCGGAAACGGCGCCGAGGAGGAGCTGCTGGGGGTGGAGATCGAGATCGTCCCCGCCGGCAAGTCCACCAAGCGCCTCTCCCTGCTCTCCGGGGGGGAGAAGTCGATGACCGCCCTGGCCTTCCTGTTCGCCGTGTTCCTTGCCCGCCCCTGCCCCTTCTACATCCTCGATGAGGTGGAGGCCGCCCTGGATGACCTCAACCTCGACCGCTTCCTCTCTCTCCTGCGCCGCTATGCCGACCGCGCCCAGTTCATCGTGATCACCCACCAGAAGCGCACCATGGAGGCCGCCGACTGGCTCTACGGCGTCTCGATGGCGGGCAACGGCGTCTCCAAGGTTCTCTCGCGGCGGTTGCCGCCACCGGCCGCGGAGATGGTCGCCCCGGAGCGGGC
>DATMPY010000041.1:0-27265 GCA_035566955.1 Solirubrobacteraceae bacterium
CTCATCGAGGTCGACCCCGATGTCGATCAGCCGCACCGCCTCCCCCGCGCCCGCCACCAGCGCGTCCGCCAGCGACCCCGCGGCGCCCGCCAGGGTGAGCACCGCGCGGTGGTGGTCCGGGTCGGAGTGCAGATCCAGCAGCCGCGCCTTCCCGCCAGCGGTGAACGCCTGCGCGATCGCCTCGATCGCCGCCGGGTCCCGGCCCTCGGAGACGTTGGGGACCGCGAGCAGGGGAAATGTGACGGGCGGCGGTGGGCTCATCGCGGGGGGTCTGTGGGTATCAATATCTTTTTTCTGGACAGCGTCTGACTATCGTTACACGCTGCTCAGTGGCGGAACAGGAAACGGTGCTCCGCGGAGGGCGCGATCGTGCACACCGCCGCGAGCGCCGCGAAGATCGGGTTATTCACCCAGACCGCAGACGCCTGCCCGTCCCGTTGCAGTCTGGACAGGGAGCACCTGTGTAGAGCAGCTTGTTCGTGCCTCCGCACCGCCGGCATGCCTCCTGATAGGAGGGAAGCTTGTCTTTGCGAAAGCCAACTCGGTGCCACCACATGTTGCCCAGCACGAGCATGTCGCCCAAGTTCGGGGAACCCGATCGTTCGACAGGGCGGGAGGCTGGCTCGACGTCCCTCCACCGCCAACTCGAAATTACGCTGTTCAGCCCTTCGGCGGCCTCGTGCGCACTCGCTCGCGGCGCCGTGAGGAGCATCTTGATGGCCGTGGAAGCGTCGACCGACACCCACACTTCGGAGCAATGGACATCCATAGTGGCAACATGAGGACGGCGGAAAAGGGTGCCGGGCACGATGCCCTGAAGGTGCCAGAGCCACCCTGCAGCTCCGCCTAGAGCGACTGGAGTCACATCGGACACCGCACGCATACCCGTGTGCTGTTCAACCGCGAGAACCAGCTGCGGAACGTTCTCTGGCGCCAGCATCGACGCGGGTATGGGGGCGCTCAAGATCGTCAGCGCGTAGATGATATTGGGGTCGTTCAAACGATAGAGCTGGCTGTGGACGGTCCCCATGTCGCCTTCGATCGCCTGGATCGCGGATAGCTCGACTCCCGTCCGCTCTGCCCATCCGGGTGGGATGTCAAAGCTGGCATAGCGACTGCCGATCCGCACAGAGGCGCGCTCAGTGGAGGGGCCACCGGGATGGTGGGCAGCCGTGTATATCTCCTCGCTGGCGCCAACTGAGATCGGCTGAGCTGGGGGTATCCGCGGGCCTGCACCCTCAGCCCGGGGAGGGGGAGTACGGTAGGCAAGAACGATCTTCTCGAACTCATCAGCGTCATCCGTACGGCAGGCAAGGACGAGCTTCTCGAACTCGCCCGTGTCACCGTTGCGCCAGTCTACGTATAGAAACGGCGCCAGTGTGGGCGCCAACGGAGTGTCATCGAGCCGTAGCACAACATACCGGCGCTCCCGGTTGAGCGGGTCCCGAAACTGGAACGTCTGCAGCTCGAACTTCGCCCACGGGGACCCCACGGCATGTTCGGAGCTGCAAAACAGAAGCACCCGGGAACCTTCAAGCCCAGCCTCGATCTTGCCCGGTATCGAGTCCCCGATTCTCACCTCCCACTCGTCGAACCACACCCGCAGTCCGCGATCTCGCAGGCGGATCGCCAGATCGCGTACCACCTCCTTGTCGAGCGAGCTGTGGCTCAGGAAGACGTCGTGCGTGTGCGACATGGCGGCACTATCCTAGTGATCCAGCATCCTCGCCGCTCACAGCCGCGCCACCACGAGCCCTGAGGCGAGCAGGACCATCGCCAGCGCGCAGGCCCCCAGGGCGCCCTCCATCGGCGCCGCCAGGCGTGCCGCATCGAGCTCGACTGTCGAGCCGTCCGTCAGACGCTGCTCGCCGCTGAGTGACACCGTGCGTCGGCGCAGCTCGCGCACCGGGGTGCTGAGACGCCGCTGGGCGAGCGTGAGCGTGAAACATGCGAGCGCCGCCAGCACCGCGGGGGCGCGCAACTGCTGGGAGTTGACCCAGTAACCGGTCAACGCCGGGAACGCCCCCCACGAGGCCGCCAGCCAGAACGCCGTGTGAAAGCGTCCCCCAAACCACTCCAGGTTGTACGCCAACACGATGAACGCCCCTGCCAGCACGAACGGGATCAGGGTCAGCGAGATGCTCACCGCCCCCGCGATTCCGATCCCCACCGCCGCCGCCAGCGAGAGCCCCGCCAGCGCCACGAGCGTGCGAGTCGACAGACTCGTTCCCAGCGGCCTGCCGTGCAGCTCGTCGAGCACGTGCGCGCACACCCCCACCCCCAGCAGGAACGCGACCAGGGTCGCCGCCAGCCGGTTCCCGTACAGGTGCGGGGCGACCGCCGCCCCGATCGCCACGTTGGCGAGGTTCCACGCCGTGTAGGGAGGGTGCAGCAACGTCACCAGGTCGCGCCAACCCCCCGGGCGCAGCGCGTAGAACGCCGGGCGCTCGAGCGGGCTGGGGGCCGACCTGGACGGGGTCATCGTTCCCGAGGATCCCTGGAAGACGTCGCCATCTTCATGGCCGCTCCGGCCTCTCCCCCAGCATCCCTGCGCCGCTCCGCCTCTCCCCCAGCATCCCTGCGCGATCGGAGGAATCGCGGGTGCCCAATTGGTCTGAGGAAGCGCGCGTGCCCCACATCACCACGCCTCCCCCGAGACTCATCCGGCGGGCGTAGACCGCCTCGATCCCCGCGGCTCGCCACATGGCGAGGATCTCCGCCAGCGGGTGGCGGGCGTAGAAGTCGGGGATGCTGTGCGCGAGGAAGCGCCCCGTGGAGGCCCACTCGCGTGAGACCGCCCGGCCGAGGGTGGGCAGCCCCACGTGCGTGTAAAGCCGCCACGCCCCCCTCCACAGGGGGTTGGGCGGGACCCCGAACTCGAGCGTCGCGATCCGGCCCCCCGGCCGCACCACCCGCGCCAACTCCGCCAGCGTGTCCCCGGGGTCCTCCACGTAGCGCAGCAGGTAGGTGAACGTGAGGTGGTCGAACTCGCCGTCCGCAAACGGCAGCCGCTCGGCCTCACCCTCCATCAGCGACACCCGCGCCGCCAGGTCCCCATCCCGCGCGAGCCGCGCCCGGGCGGCCCCCAGCATCTCCGGGCTCTGGTCCAGCCCCACCACCGAGCACCCATAGCGGCGCACCAGCGCCTGCGCCACCATGCCCGTCCCCGTTGCCACGTCGAGCACCCGCTCCCCCGGGTGGGCGTCGACCGCCGCCACCATCGCCCCCCGCCAGCGGGCGTCCTGCCCGAAGCTCAGCGCCGCCGCCACCCGGTCGTAGTGGCGGGGCAGCGGGGCGAACAGCTCGCGCGCGTGGCCTTTGCGGCTGCTGCGGCCGGCCTGCAGCGGTGCGGTCCACTCGCTCATCACCGCCCATTGTTGCTCGCCCGCGCCCGCGGGGCGGCGCGCCCCTACCCCAGCGCACCATTGCCGCCCGCCCAGGCCACTGCGGCAACCTCCAACTCGAAGCACAGATTCCTCTCAAGTATTGAGACAGCGGCCAACAATTGCAGTTGGCACTTCACACAAAGCCTCTCTCACGTTGCCTTTGGCTGTGCGCGAACGCGCCGCCCGACCCCGATCGCCGCCAGCCCGCAACACCCCCAGCTGACGGTCGCAAACGAAGCGACCACCGAGGCCTTGTAGAGCGGATGCTCCTTGAGCTCCGGCCGCAGGGCAAGCACCCCGAACGCGTTCGCGTTCGTCCACGCCCCGACCGCCAGGGGCCAGGCCACTCGCCGCGGAAGGTCGGGCACCGCGCTCCCGATCAGCACCGTCAGAGCACCGAGCGCGATCAGATCGAGATGCCACTGCCGCAGCCGCCCCACCGAGCGAACCCCAAGCCGTCGCGCCGCGTCGGGATCGTCGACCGCAAGCGCATACGGCCACCCCGAGAGCGCCCCCAGCGCCAGCTCGACCAGCCCGGAGGCGACCAACGTCTCGTTTACGCTCCGCGCGGTTGCGTTTGTGCGCCGTGTGCGATGCTTGCTCATGGTCTTGCTCCTGTTCTGGTGGCGGGATCGGAAATGGTCGGCTCGCCCGCAAACGCGAGTAGTTGCTCGGCGAACGCGTGGGGCCGCTCGAGCATTGCCATGTGCCCGCAACCCTCGAAGACGAAGGTGCGCGCTCGCGGCACGGCGCGCTGCAGCTCCTGGGTGTCAGCGAGCGGCACGATCAGGTCGTGGGCGCTCGCCAGCGACAGGATCGGGCACCGCACCGCGTCGATCCCGTCCAGGGGATCGGAGCCGGCGATGGCGCGCACGGTCGCAAAGACCCCGCGCGCCCCGGCCCCGGCGAGCAGCAGCGTGGCCGACGCGACCGACAGCGCCGCGGGCTCGCACACGTACGGCCACAGGACCAGCCGCCGCAGCCACGCCGAGCCAGCCAGCGCGCGCCGCACGGCGGTGGGCAAAGGCATGCCGGCGCCGAGGACCTCGGCGAGGATCGCGAGCGTCTCCCGCGGGCGGGCGCGCAGGAAGCGGGGCACGCCGCGCAGTCCGAGCAGAGCGCTGAACTGGAACACGGCGCCGCCAACCGGGACGACCCCCACCACAAGGTTGGGGTGGCGCGCGGCGCAGCGCAGCACGAGCGGCCCCGCGAAGGAGTGCCCCACGAGCACCACCGGGCCGAGCTCGAGCAGGGCCACGACCTCGGCCACCACGTCGGCGAGCCCGTCGAGCGAGACCGGGCCCGCCGCGGGCTCGGAGGCCCCGAAACCGGGCAGGTCGAGTGCGATCGCCCGCCCCCGCTCGGCCAGGGCCGGCAGGACCGCCAGCCAGTGCTGCGAGCAGCCCCCGAGGCCGTGGAGGAGCACAAACGGTGGGGCGCATCGAGGCGGCCCACCACGGCTGTCGCTGGCACGCTCGCCGGCCCCGCCCGCATCACCGATGCCGGCCCCGCGTGTGTCCTCGAAGCCCACCCCACCCATGTCGTCGACGCCGGCCACCCCGCACATGGAGGCCTGCCGGGGGGTGCCGCTGTCGAGATAATGCACACGCCGTCCACAGACGAGCAGATCGCGCTCGCGGACGGTCATGCCCCCTCCCCGGGCAACCCGCTCGCCACCCCGGACGCAAGCAGGCCCCGCATGATGACTGCGCGCGCGATCGCCAGCACCTCTCTGAACTCGTGCTCGCTCAAAGCCATGTTCCCCGGAAGCAGGTGGGCGGCGATGATCCCGTCCCACGAAGCCCATAGGAAGATCGCCACCGCGCGCGGGTTGACCTCGGGGTCCACCCCCAGCGCGGCCCGCTCATCGACGCCGGGGGCCAAGCCCGAGGAGAGGCCCTCGGCGATCGCGCCGGACATCCGCTCGATCTCATCGGCCACCCGCCGCGAGACCCGCTCACCTGCTGCGACCCCTGGGCCGCCCGTGGGCCCCCCGGGGGGAGGGAAGCGAAAGAAGCGAAACAGGCCCGGGTGCTCGCGGGCAAAGCGCAGATAGCCCTCACTCAAGCCGAGCAGCCGTCCAATCGGGTCCGATCCTGACGCCCACCCCTCGTCGACAAAGCGCTCGACCAGCAGGACCGCCCGGTCGACCAGCGCCGCATAGACCCCCTCCTTGCCCCCGAAGTGCCCGTATAGCGACCCCAGCGCCACGTCGGCACGCGCGGCGATCTGCTCGACCGTCGTCCCCGGGTACCCCCGCTCCAGGAACAGGGTTTCGGCGGCGTCGAGAATCGCCGCGGAGGTGCGCAGCTTGCGCCGCTGCTGGCGCGTGGGGGCGTCTACGGGCACGCTTGCAACACTACTGCAAAACTAGAGCGTGGTTATAATCGTTATGACCGAGCCCGAAGGCGGCTGCCCTGCTCAGAACGGGCGCTGCTGGGAGACGACGAGCCGGCGTTGGTGGCCCGGGGGGTGGTCTGCTCAGAACAGGCGCCACTGGGAGACGCTTGCCCTGGAGGACGAGCCAGCGTTGGTGGCCCGAGGGTGGGTCTGCTCAGAACAGGCGCTGCTGGGAGGCGCTTGGGCGGCTGGGCGGGTCGCTCGGCGTCGAGGGTAGCCCTCTCCAGCGTCCCCCCACCCGTCCCTCGCCTCGCCGGCGTACCAGTCCCGCCAGGCGCTCGCGCTCCTCGCGGGGGGCGTAGGCGCCGCGGCGGTAGAGCTCCTCGTAGCGCCCCACCAGCTCGGGGCGCCGCGCTTGCAGCCACTGCATGAAGATCCCCCTCACCTCCCCCCGTAGGTGCAACGCCACTCCGCCGATGCTCTGCGCGCCTGCATCGATCGCGCCCTGCACGAGGGGCTCTAACTGGTGCGGAGCGTCGTTGACCCCAGGCATCAGCGGCGCTATCAACACGCCCGTCGGGATACCCGCGCGATTCAGCTCCGCCACCGCCTCGAGGCGCGCACGCGGGTTGGGGGTGTGCGGCTCAGTCGCACGCCACGCCCGCTCGTCAAGCGTCGGGATCGACAGGCTCGCGCTGATCGTCGTTCGCTGCGCGATTTCGCGCATCAGCCTCAGGTCCCGCAGCAGCAGCGGCGACTTGGTCAGCACAGAACAGGGATTGCCCGCCCCGCCCGCCGCGTCGCGCAACGCCTCCCAGATGCCCTCCATCAACCGGTAGCGACCCTCCACCCACTGGTAGGGGTCGGTGTTGGTCCCCAGCGCCACATGCTCCCCCCGCCACGACGGACGCGCCAGCTCCACGCGCAAGACCTCGGGGGCGTTCACCTTGACCACGATCTCCCGCTCGAAGTCCCGCCCCGCGTCGAAGCCGAGATACGTATGCGTGGGACGCGCAAAGCAGTACACGCACGCGTGGCTGCACCCCCTGTAGGGGTTGATCGTCCAGCGGAACGGCATCCGCGAACGGCCCGGCACACGGTTGAGCACCGAACGCGCCCGCACCTCGTAGAAGCGCATGTCGAGCGCCTCCGGCGCCTCAAAGCGCCGCACCACCGCCTCCTCCCGGTACCCCGGCAGACGCCGCTGCTCCTCCACGTCCCGCGTCAGGTTGCTCCAGCGCACGAACATATGTTCGCACATCTTCGCCCACCTCACCTGCAACTTCGAGAGCGAGCGCGTCAGCGGACGCGGCACACGCTCCCGCAAGCGACGACAGACTGGTGGTGAGTGGTGGTGGTGAGCGGAGCCGCGGGAGCGCGGAGTGCTGCAAGCCGGTGCCGGGTCAGGGCTGTGCGGGCGTCCCGGAACGGGCCCTGAACTCGGCGGTGGAGTTCGTATGCGGGAAGTCCTCGCCCGGCACCTCGAGGCCGAGGCGCTCACAGATGGGCTCCCATCCATCTCCGGGGGACCACTCCAGCAACCGCTCGGGCGCGATCGCCTCGCGCACGGCCCCGTTGTGGCGCTCAAACGCCTCGATCATCGCGCCTTCGTCCTCGAGGCGGTCGCTGAAGCGCTCCCGCAAGAGCCTGCGTAGCGCCCCTATCCACGGCGCGAGCTCGGCAGGCGGGTCGGTGAGCACCGGGAAGATCGTGTTCGAAGCACTCCGGTACCACAACCGCGGATCGCGCACGGACAGCAGGACCAGCGCATCTGGATTCGCCGCGGAGAGCTCCGGCCAGAAGGACGCGCCGGGCCAGTCGACCAGCGCGGAGTACCCGGCGAGCATCGTCTCCCAGTCAACCGGACGGCCCTCGATCGCCTCGGTCCAGCCCACGATCTGCGTCCTGTCCTCGCGGATCTCGAACATGTGGTGGCAGGGCCCTCCCAACAGGCGCTCCAGGGCGAGCTTCAGCGAGTTGGTGCCCGTGCGGCCCACACCCGCTCCTACGACTCTCAGCGGCATCCCTTGACCACCGATCCCATCCTCGACGCCAACGATGAAAAGCTCGCGCAAGTATAGGCACGGGCTGGAGCGGGGGTATCGATCAGGCCGGCGATGGTCGGAGCGGTACGCGTAGCCCTCCGCGTGAAGCCCTTCATCATGCGATGGGTTGCCAGTCGGGCGATGTTGGCACATCGGACTGCACGTAGTTCGGACCGCTGCCATTACGGACTATCAGCCGAGGATGTGAACCGGGGCTGTTTGCCGAGCCGGCCATTGAATCGTCGTATGCTGAGGGCATGGCTGAATCGGCGAGCGAGATCGCGGGCGCAGAGGTCGACCAGCAGGAGAGGCATTCCACGCCGCTGCTGGTGGTGGAGCGGTTCTTGGATCTTCTTCGCTCGGGAGACGTTGAGCGGGCGGTGGAGCTCTTGGCCGAGGATGTGGAGTATGTGAACGTTGGGATGCCCACCGTGCATGGACGTGAGCGGGTGCGCCGGCTCTTTCGTGCCACGCTTGGCCGGCCCGGCGGAGGGTTCGATGTTCACATACATTCCATCTCAGCGGACGGCCCAACGGTGCTGACCGAGCGCACGGACGTCTTGAAGTTCCACGGCCTGCACGTCCAGCTCTGGGTCTGTGGGCGCTTCGACGTTCACGACGGGCAGATCGTGCTCTGGCGCGACTACTTCGACTATATGACAGTCATCACCGCGACCGTGCGTGGCCTGGTCGGTACGGTCTTTCCGCCAGCGCGCGCAAAGCCGCCCTTGACGACTTGAGCACAGGGGTCTCGCCCGCCCAGGGGCCTCGCCCCGCCGAGGGCCATGTCCCCATCGGGACCGGTGCCGTGCCTCTGGGACGCTAGATCTCGCGGTCGCCTTCGTCGGCGACTCGCCCGCCGAGCTCCACCAGGCCGTTCTCCAGCGGCCGCACCTCGATCAGGCAGCCGGGTCCCTGCTCGATCGTGAGGTGTCCTCCGAGCGCGGCGCAGAGCGCAATCGACGCGGAGCCGGTGGCTGGGTCCTCGAGGACACCTAGATCAGGGGCGAAGACCCGCGCGCGGATTCTGCCCCGGGTCTCGTCCTGCCATGCCCACACGTGGAGGTTGCCGGCACGGGGTGGCCTGAATGCGTCGACCTCGGCGGGGGTACCGAGCTGACGACGCTCGAACACCGGGGACCACTCTGCCCGCGCGAGGATCCACGCCCGATTGCCGAGGACCCCTGTCCGCACGGCCCCCGCTGGCGGGTGGAGCACAGGTTGACCCAGCAGCCATGCGGCTCCGACCAGTGGGTGTCCGGCAAAGGGCAGCTCTGTGGTTGGCGTGAAGATCTGAAGGCGCGTCTCGTCCTCGACGAACACGGTCTCGCTGTAGCCCAACTCTGCAGCGATCGCCTGGCGGCCCGCGCGGTCGATTTCACCAGTGTCACAGACCACCCCAAGCTGGTTGCCCGATTCGCCCGCGACATCGGTGAAGACCCGCAGCACTCGCACGGTCGCCATTTGAGGCGATCCTACCGCCGCTGGCGCGACCGCCGCGGGGGTAGCGCCTATCCACCCTGAATGTTCGCGTCGGGGGGATTCGTGTCTCCGAGCAGGCAGGCGACATTGGGGGCGCCGGCAAGTAACCGGTGAAGTCTGGGCCGCTACGGCGCGGGCGGGCCCGTTCGCTCGCTGGCCCCGCCGCAAGCTCGAAAAGTACCGGAGGCAGGACTCGAACCTGCGACCTTTGGATTATGACTCCACTGCTCTAACCAACTGAGCTACTCCGGCGTGATGGGACAACGAGTTTAGCCACTGCACTACTCCCTGACCTACGCACAGACCGGCGCGACCGGCGCGGGGTAGGTGCCTCACTCAAGGGTCTCATCGGCGAGCAGCGAGTCGATGCGACGGGCGATGTCGTCGCGGATCGCGCGCACCTCAGCGAGCGGGCGGCCCTTGGGATCGGGCAGGTCCCACTCGATGTAGCGCTTGCCGGGAATGTAGGGGCACTCATCGCCGCAGCCCATCGTGACGACGACATCCGCTTGCTCTGAGAGCTCGCGCGTGAGCGGCTGCGGCCGCCGGCCGGATAGGTCGATCCCGAGCTCTTGCATTGCCTCCACGACCTCGGGATGGACGTGCTCGGCGGGCGTGGTGCCAGCGGACAGGGCGGTGTGTCGTCCGGCGGCGACGCGCTCGAACAGGGCTTGGCTCATCTGCGAGCGCCCGGCGTTATGCAGGCAGACGAACAGGACGCTCGCCATCGGCGGCCACTCCCTCGGTCGATCCGGTGGCGTAGGCAACCAGCGACTTGGGGCCACGCACGAGCTCGTAGGCGAACACCCCGATCGCGGCGCCGATCAGCGGGCCGATGACGTAGACCCAAAAGCTGCTCCAAGTTCCGGAGGCCAGGGCGGGCCCGAAGGAGCGCGCGGGGTTCATCGAGGCGCCGGTGATCGGTCCGCCGAACAGCGCGTCGAGTCCCACGGTCCCACCGATTGCGATTGCGGCGGCGGCGCCCACCGCGCGAGTGTCGGTCGCAACGGCGGTGATGACGAACATCAGGAAGGCCGTCAGGACGATCTCATAGGCCACGGCCGTCCCATTGCTCACGCTCGGGAGCGTCGCTCCAAGGTGCGCGGGCTTGCTCGTCCACGCGGCGAGCAGCAGGAGAGCCGCCGCGGTCGCCCCGATGAGCTGCGCTGCGATATAGGCCAGCGCGTCGCGGATCGGGAAGTGCCGGGCAAGGGTGAACGCGATCGTGACGCTCGGGTTGTAGTGCGCGCCGCAGAGATGCCCGCCTGCGTAGATCATCACCATGATCACCAGGCCGAAGGTGAGGCTCACACCGACGCCGCCGATCGAGCCGGGGTGCGTTGTGTTGGCGATGATCGCTCCGCACCCAGCGGTCACGAGCGCGAAGGTGCCGATCGCCTCCATGAGCGCGCGGCGGGCGAGGTTGGGACGCTCCATCAGGCGACCTCCAAGGGCTTCATAGCGCGGATCGTATTACATCGACAGGCATGGGTCTTATTGATATAAGTAGATTGATGCCTGTCGATTTGGAGCTGGCGCCCAAGCAGAAGCGAGCGGCCGGTGAGCGCTGTTGCGAGCCCGTCGTCTACCCCGACGTTCAGCGCGAAGACGCCCTGCGAATGGCCGAGGTCGCCAAGGCCCTCGGCGACCCGATCCGGTTGCAACTCGTGGACGTGCTGCGCAAGCACGCGGGAAAGGTTTGCGTCTGCGAGCTCGTGCCGCTGTTCGACATCTCTCAGTCCACGCTCTCCCACCACCTGAAGAAGCTCCGCGACGCCGGGATCGTGGACTCCGAGCGGACGGGGCTATGGGCCTATTACTACGTGATCCCCGATGCCCTGAAGGAGCTATCCGCATGGCTCTGAGCTGAGCACGACGGACACGACCGCCGAATCGTCCTGACCTGTAGCCAGCTGCCTGCGGTAGTTTGAGCCGATGCTCGCCGACCCGAACATTCACCGCCACGGCGGGCGACTGCACAGCCATCCCTACACCGGATCTCACCGCCATCTCAGGCTCGTGCGTCGATCCGCGCCCGCCGAGGAGGCCCACGCGCACGGTCACTCTCACGGGCTGGTACACGACAGCATCAAGCGCTCCCAGGAGGGCATCCGCGCCGTCTCGCTCTCGCTCGCGGTCCTTGGTCTTACCGCTATCGCTCAGACCGTCGTGTTCATCGCCAGCGGCAGCATCGCCTTGTTGGCCGACCTGATCCACAACTTCGGCGATGCCTTGACCGCCGTGCCGCTGGGGATCGCGTTCGCTCTGCACTCCCAGGTCGCGGAGCGACGAGCCGGCCTGGCCGTCGTGGCGGCTATTTTCATCAGCGCGTGCGTGGCCGGCGTCGAGGCCGTAGCACGTCTCCTTCACCCCTCCGCCCCGACCCACCTGGCGGCACTCGGGCTTGCCGGGGCGATCGGCTACGCCGGCAACTTCATCGCGGCTCGCATACGCCTGAGCGCCGGGCAGAGACTCGACAGTCGCGCGCTGATCGCCGACGGGCACCACGCCCACGCCGACGCTTACGTCAGCCTCGCCGTGATCGCCTCCGCGATCGTCGTGGCGCTCGGAGCCCCGGTCGCCGATCCGCTCATCGGCCTTGGGATCACGCTTGTCATCCTGCGCATCACCTGGCAATCGTGGGCAACAGTGCGCGAACACCACATCAACTAGCGGTGAGATGGATGTGGTTGAGCTTCATCGCAGCGCCTCCTGCTCGGTTTGGGGGATCACTGACAGTGGTTCCGTCTCCGGGTTTGTCTCGAAGGCGTGCAGGCAATGCTCTGAGCAGAAGTAGAAGGTCTCAGTTCCGAAGTCCTTGCGAATCGCCTTGGCCTGATCGACCTTCATGCCACATACCGGGTCGGTGACACCGCGCCGGGATGTCAGCCAGAAGAACGCTCCGAAGACCACGAGCCCGAGCACGTTGAGGAGGAGCTTGTAGTTGACGGTGATCGTGCCGAAGATGTCACCGCGCGAGGGCCGCGGCCCGGTCGGGATCAACTGGGCGGCGCTGAACAATCCAGCGATGATCAGCGCGGCGAGGACCATCGTGACGAACATCAGGGCGACGATCCGAAGCGCGTAGCGGGTACCGTAGTACTTGCGGTAGATCGCGATGATCGGCAGCACGATCAGGTCGGCGAAGATGAACGCCATCACTCCGGCGAAGGAGATACCGCCCGACCACAGCACCGCCGCGAGCGGCACGTTGCCAATCGAGCAGACGAAGCTCAGCACGGCGATCGCTGGGCCGATGAGCGCGCCCCATACGGCTTGCACAAGCGCCGGAGAGCCCTTGAGGAAAAGATCGTTGAAGAAGCCGTTGCCGAGCTGTGCGATGAACCCGGCGAGCAGGAAGCCAGCGGTGATCTCCTTGTAGAGCATCTGCCAATCCCCGCGGAAGTTGTGAGCGACATCCGACCAGGCCGAGGTCGAGGTCAGCCGCCGCCGCCAGCGCACTCGCTCGCCGGCCGTGTGGTGCTGGTGGCCGCTGTCGGCCTGCTGGGCGTGCTCACGCGCCTGCGCCTCCAGGCGGGGCGAGACGAACGCTCTTAGGAGCACCACCATCAAGGCGATCATCACGAGCCCTCCGATGTACTCCGCGAGCGTGAACTGCCAGCCGATCAGCACCCACAGGACCAGGCCGAGCTCCCACACGAGGTTCGTGGAGGCGAATTGGAAGGCAAGTGCAGTGCTCGCCGAAGCGCCCTTCTGGAACAGGCTCTTGGCAATCGCGATTGCCGCGTAGGAGCAGGAGCTCGACGCGGCGCCCAGGCCCGTCGCAACTGCGACAGGCCGCGCACCCGAGCCACCGAGAGCACGCTCAATCCGCTCACGCGGAACCCATGCCTGAACCATCCCCGAGATGGCGAACCCCAGCACCAGCGCCCACCAAACCTCCCAGGCCATCAGGAACGCATCCTTGAAGCCATCGCCAATCGTCGTCAACACACCCATACAACGACTATACCCCTCCCCGGTATTGGTATGATGAAGGGCATGGCTACGACATCGGGATCACCGGCGGGCAAGGGCTACCAAGCAACCAAGGACCAACTCCGCGACCGCCTCGCTCGCATCAAGGGCCAGGTGGGCGGCATCGAGCGAATGGTCGAAGATGACCGCTACTGCATCGACGTTCTCACACAGATCAACGCCGTCCAGGCCGCGCTCGACAAGGTGGCACTCGGGCTGCTCGACGGGCACGCCCGCACGTGCGTCATCGGCGCAGAGACCGAGCTTCAGGAGGA
The DNA here is from genome assembly GCA_035566955.1 of Solirubrobacteraceae bacterium. Taxonomy (GTDB): domain Bacteria; phylum Actinomycetota; class Thermoleophilia; order Solirubrobacterales; family Solirubrobacteraceae; genus Palsa-744. The sequence goes on from DATMPY010000041.1 coordinate 13,507, forward strand.
GCGCGCCGCCGAGCTGATGGCCGCCGTTGGCCGGCTCATGCGCCGCGGCTGACGAACTGGGGGAACTGGGGGCGCCCAGCCGAGACCACGCACGCGAGCATCCGACATCCTGTGATGCCGATAGATGCGCTGCGCGTCTTCGGCCAACCAAGCCCCCCGGCCGCCGAGCTGGCGGCGGTCCTCAGGGGTTGAGCTTGAGGGCGTTGAGGATGTGGGTGTAATCCCCGACGGCTTCGGCTTCGGCTTCGGCGAGCGGGGCTTCGAGCCGCTTGGTGCGGTGCATCAGGGAGGCGATGCTGGCGCTCTCGTAGGGGGCGAGCAGCCGCATGGGGACCTCTTCGGCTTCGATGTCCACGGCGTAGTAGGCCTTGTCGAACTGCACGGAGCTCGCGGGGAGCGTCTGATAACCGGTTGCGGCCCATGCCCTCACGTCGCCGCACACTTCGGGCAGCGCCAGGGTGGAGAGCCCCTTGAGCTGGGTGGCGTAGGTCTTGACGATGCGGGTGAGCCTGGGATTGCTCCAGTGCAGGCCCTTGACGGCCCGCGCAAAGGCGGCCATCGCGGCGGCGTCGGGGTGATAGGCCTCGACGGTGAGAGCGCCCACGACCTCGTTGCTGAGCTGTTCGGAGTCGTAGTTCTCGGGGGATCCCGCGGCCGCCAGAGGGCACTGGCCGGCGAGCCGGCTTGCGAGACCCTTGATCGCGGCCTGTCCGGCGGCGAGGTTGGCGCGGGCGGCGCGCACGAGGGTGTAGTTGGCCTGGATGTAGATCCGCGTGGCGGCTGCGTCCCCCCTGTTGGCCGACGCAGCCGGCGCCCCCGCGGCGAGCGCCACGCCGGCCAGCACGATCGAGGCGGATCGCATGAGCGTGGAAGCGGATCGGGTGACGGTGGAGAGGGATCGGGTGGGCATGGTGGTCACAGGTTACGCGCTGAGGGGTGCCGAGGGGCCAGGCCAGGCCTGTGGCCCAGCGGAGTGGGCACGGGTTCACGAGCGAGCGCACCGGTCGACTCCTCGGAACATCGACTGGGGGATGCGTTAGCCTTTGCCCCATGAGCGCACGTCCTCACCGTGGGCGGCTTGGGGGCGGAGGCTTCGCGGGCGGTGACCACTACGGGGGAGCGGCGGATGGCGAGCGTCGGGGGGCGCGCCGCAGCCTGATGGTAACGGCGGGCCTGGTGCTGAGCGCGGCGGTGGTGGCGGCGGTCACGGTGGTGGTGGGGCTGTCACCAAACCACAGCGTGGGCAACTTGCTCGGATTGGGCTCGGCGGGCGCCGCGGGTGCCGCGGGTGCCGCGCCCCCGGCACCGCTGCCCCCGACGCGCGTGGTGGGGCTGCCGCGGCGGAGCACCGCCAACGGGACGGACCCGCTGGTGGTGACGCTCTCGGCTCCCGCGGCGGGGCGCTCGCCACGACCAACGCTGTCCCCGGCGGTGGGGGGCACGTGGAGCACGGTGGGCAACTCCGAGGTGTTCACCCCGGCCTCGACGCTGGCGCCGTGCTCGACGTACACGCTGACGGTGTGGGCGCACACGTTCGCCACGGGCCACGCCCCGGTGGGGCGCAGGCACGTGCTTCAGCTGCACGTGGCGTGCCCGCCGCTCACGGGGCTCCAGCAGGCGCTGGCGCGCCTGGGGTACGTGGGGGCGCGGCTGCACCCGATCTACCATGTGAACCTGCCCGTGGGGGCGCAGACGCGCCGGGAAGCGGCGGTCCATGCGTATCGCCCGTTCCACGGCAGGCTGGCCCCGGACCCCGCGGACGCGCCGCCGGTGAGCTTGGGGAAGCTGGACGAGACCACCAAAGGGGCGCTGGAGGTCTTCCAGTCCGACCACGGCCTGGAACCGACGGGCGAACCAAACGCGGCGACGTGGCGGCTGCTGCTGATCGTGGATGCCCTCTATCACCGCAACCCGCAGCCGTACACGTGGGTGTCGGTGACGGAGTCGATCCCGGAGACCCTGGAGGTGCACCGGGGCCACGGGGTGGCCCTGACCAGCCCCGTGAACACGGGGGTGGCGGGCGCGGAAACGGCGCAGGGGATCTTCCCGATCTTCGCTCGCTACACGTCCACGACGATGACGGGGACCAACCCCGATGGCAGCCACTACAGCGACCCGGGGGTGCCGTGGGTGAATTACTTCAACGGGGGCGACGCGGTGCACGGCTTCCCGCGGGGCTCATACGGAACGCCCCAGTCCAACGGGTGTGTGGAGCTGCCGATCGAAACGGCGGCGAGGGTGTACCCGATGCTGCAGATCGGGGACATCGTGTGGGTCACGTGAGCTGCCCCTACGGGGAGTGAGAGCTCTCGTCGCCGGCGGGCGCGGGGGCAGTCGCGCCAGGTGGAGCCGAAGGCAGGCCGCCGGGGGGCGCCGAGGGCAGCTCGTCGGCGGCCTGGGCGGCGGCGCGGTTCTCCTCCTTGACGGCGAGCCAGATCTCCTCGCGGTAGATGGGGAGCCCCTCGGGGGCGACGATCCCCAGGCGTACGGTCTGGCCGCTAACCTCCATGACGGTGACCAGCACGTTGTCCCCGATCACGACGCGCTCCCCGGGACGACGCGTCAGGATCAGCATGGAGCGTGATTATGCCGCATCCACCGGGTCGGGGGCGGCGAAGAGGTGCGCGCGCAGCTCGGCCCCTGGGGCGGTGTTGATCACCTGGTGGCCACGGCGCTCCCACACGACGAGGGGGGCGCGGAGGTTGACGACGATGTCGGCGGGGTCGGGGGCGGCGCGCACGGTGACGTAGAGCTGGGCGCCCGCGCCGGGGTCCTCGACGCCGACCCGCTGGCGGTCCTCGTCGGCGAGGTGCAGGGGGAAGGGACGGAAGAAGGCGCGGGGGTCAACGACGGGGAGCGCGAGGTGGGGGTCTTCGAGGGAGTGCAGCCAGTGAAAGCCGCTGCCGGGGTTGCGATCGAGCAGGGCGTAGCGCAGGCCGCCGAGGCCGATGAGCCCGAGGGGGAACTCGATCACGTCCTCACGGGGGATCTGGAGGGCCCCGAAGCGGGAGCTGTGAATGGTGGTGGTGTCCATGGGGTGTGGGGTGATCGGTGGGAGTATCGGTGGGGGAGGCTAGTGGAGGAATTCGAGCAGGGACTCCTGCACGATGGATGCGCCGGCGCGGAGGGCGGCTTCGAAGGCGGCGTGCTCGTTGGAGAATTCGATGGAGACCTTGGCGATGTTGGCGTCCTGGACGTTTGAGAGCTGCTGGGCGGCGGTGTTGTGGAGGGCCTGGATGCGGCTGGCGGCGACGTCGAGCTGGTCGGTGACCGCCCCGGCTTCGGCCTGGAGGCCGGTGAGGTTGTTGAGGTTGGTGTCGAGAGTTTTGAGGTCGGTGGTGCGGAGCGCTTCGATCGCGGCGGGGGTGCCTTCCTGGAGGTTCTTGGCGATGGTGCGGAGGGTGTCGAGCAGCTTGCCGTCGCCGGGTTCGGCGCCGTTGCCGAGCACGGAGGCGAGGTTGACGGAGACGTTGACGGAGCTGGCGGGGCTGATCGCGCGGAAGACGGCGCCGGCGTTGCCCTGGTATGCGTCTTTGCCTGCCCCGGGCTGGTAGGGGGGGGTGTTGGTGAGGGTGCCGGAGAAGACGTATTGGCCGGCGTACTGGGTGTTGGCGTCCTGCTTGACCCCTTCGGCGAGCTGGGCGACCTCGGCGGCGATGTTGGCGAGGTCGGTGGGGCTGTTGATTTCGTTGGCGCCCTGGAGCACGAGTTCGCGCACGCGCTGCACCTGGGAGTCGATGGAGGCGAGGCCGGAGGAGGAGGTGTTCATCCAGGAGACGCCGTCCTGGACGCTCTTTTCGTAGGAGGTGAGCCCGTCGATGGAGCTCTGCAGGGCGATCGCCTGGGAGGCGCCGTAGGGGTTGTCGGAGGGTTCGAGGATGGACTTGCCGGAGGAGAGTTCGCTCTGGGTGCGGGCCATGGCGAGCTGGGCGGAGTTGATGTCGGCGAGGGTGGAGCCGATCACCATGTCATTTGTGATGCGGGTGCTCATGGGAGGGTCACAGTCCGGTGTGGTTGATGAGGGTGTCGAGCATTTCGTCCATCGCGGTGAGCGCGCGGGCGGAGGCCTGGTAGCCGCGCTGGAAGGTGATGAGGTTGGTCATTTCTTCGTCGAGTGAGACCCCGGAGACGCTCTGGCGCTGGTTGGAGACGGTGGTGAGGACGGCCTGGGAGTTGGCCTGGTTGGCCTTGGCGCTCTGCACGGAGGCCCCGACCTGCCCGACGAGGGCGGCGTAGCGCTGGTCGGCGGCGGCGCCGCGCAGGCCGGCGATGGCGAGGGCGACGTTGTTGCCGCCGGGGGCGGCTTCGGAGGAGGTCTGGACCTGGGCGGGGGTGACTGCGACTGCGATGGTGGCGGCGGTGGCGCCTTTGAAGAAGGGGGTGGCGGTGTGCAGTTCGTTGACGGTGGTGGCGAGGGTTGCGGCGAACTGGTCGAGGCCAGCCTGGTAGGAGGCCAGCGCGCCGGCGGGGCTCGAGAGTTCCAGGAGCGTCCCGAGCTGCCCCCCCGCAGCCTGGGTGAGTTCCTGGGGCCAGTTGACGGTGGAGCCTGCGACGAGGGGGAGGGCGGCGTTGCCGAAGGCGACGGTGTCGGTGCCGTCGGTTTCCTTGGTGACGGTGACGTTGGCGAGCTTGGAGAGCTTGTCGATCAGCAGGTCGCGGCGGTCTTCGAGGTCGTTGGGCTGCTGGTGGGCGAGCAGTGAGAGCTTGATCTGCTGGTTGAGCTGGGCGACCTGGGTGGCGTCGCTGGCGACTTCGCCGGAGGGGCCGGTGTTGGCGGCGTACTGGGCGGCGGCCTGGCCCTGGAGGCTCTGGAGCTGGGCGGTGAGCTGGTGGAGGGTGTCGGTGAGCTGGGTGGCGACGGAGACGACGGAGACCTTGGCGGCTTCGGAGGAGGGGGAGTCGGCGAGCGCCCCCCAGGCGCTCCAGAAGGCGGAGAGCTGGGAGGAGAGCCCGGCGGCGGAGGGCTCGTCGAAGGCGCCCTGGGCCTGCTGGAGCGCTTCGGCCTGGGTGGAGGCGGCGCCGAGGGCGGAGTTCTGGGTGCGGTATTGGGCGTCGAGGTAGATGTTGCGGATGCGGGTGTAGGTGGCGACGGAGACCCCGGTGCCGAGCTGCCCGCCCTCCCCGGTGGTGGGGGACATGGCGGCGATGCGCAGGGGTTCGTTGGTCTGCAGGACGGCGACCTGGCGGGAGTAGCCTTCGGTGTTGGCGTTGGTGATGTTGTGGCCGGTGACGTCGATGGCCTGCTGGTCGGCGAGCAGCCCGGAGAGGGCGGTCTGGAGTCCTTGGAGGGTAGGGATGGACATGGCGGGGTCGCGGGCGGGGGTGGGGAGCGTCTAGGCGTGGAGATCGAGGACGCGCATGCCACCGTGGGAGGCGGCGCGGGCGCCGGTGGTGGTGAGCCCGCGGGGGTCGTAGCTGTGGGTGGAGCCGTCGAGGGCGAGGGACTTCATGAGGTGGTCGAGGAAGGAGAGTTCGATCTGCATGAGGGCGCGGTTGCAAGCGTGCTCGCGGCGCAGCTCGGCGACGAGGCCGCGAAGGTGGGCGGAGCGTTCCTGGGCGAGATGAGCGGCGGGGGGCCGCATGAGGGCGCCTAGGCGGGTGAGGGTGACGGCGGGGGCGGGGATGCCGAGCCGCTCGCCGGCGCGCTCGAGCAGCTCCGAGCGGGTGCGCTCGATCTGCTGGCGGCGCAGGAGCTCGCCGTGGAGGAGGCCGGCGAGGCGCACGACGGTGTGCACGTCGCGGGCACGGATGGCGGCCCCCTGCTCGAGCACGATCTCCAGCAGCCGGTTGACGGAGGCGATCTGGGCGTCGAGGTGGGCGAGCACGTCGGAGTCCAGGGGGTGGGCTTCCACGATGGCGGAGATTGGAGCCCGCCCACCCTCATCCGCACGGGTGAGCACGTCGGAGACGAGAGGATCGGCCTCCACGATGGCGGTCATTTGGGGATCGTCCGCGCGGGCCAGTTCGGCAACGGGCGCGTGGGCGCGGGGCGTCGTGCCCCGCGGCCGCGCGTGAGGCGCAGACGTGGGGGTACTCATGCGGAGACCCCTCCGGTGGGAGCGACCGCGGGAGCCGAGGCATCCTCGGTCTGCCCAATGGCCCCGGTGGTGGCGGCCACTCCCCCACTCCCACTTGCCGAACCACCAACGGACACGCCCCCGGTCTGCCCAATGGCCCCGGTGGTGGCGGCGGGATCGAGGGCGCCCATGAGCTGGGTGGCGATGCCGAGGCCGCCCTCCCGCATGACCCCTTCGGCGAGGGTCTGGGGCAGGAGCGAGGTGAGCATCGAGCCCCCGCCGCCCGGCCCGCCGCCGACGCCTTCTTCGCTGGATGCTTCGCCGGCGACATCCCCTTCACCGGTGAGGCCAGAGCTCTGCACGAGCGACTGGGAGAGCTGCTGGAGGAGCATCTCTTCGAAGCCCTGGGCGGTCTCGTAGGCCTGTTTGACGGCCTTGGAGCCATCGCGGACGGAGGCGGGAGCGTGGGCCTGATCGAGGGCGGGGGCGCCCGCGGCGACAGTGGGAACCAAGGTGAGGGCGGTGGGGCTCACGAGCGCAGCTGGTTGGCGATGGAGAGCATCTGGTTTTCGGTCTGGATGGCGGAGCTCTCCAGCTGATAGCTGCGCTGGGCGCTCATCATTTTCACCATCTCGCTGCCGACGTCCACGTTGGAGCCCTCGAGGGCCCCCTGGTGGATGGTGGCGGAAGCCTGCGGCCGGGGGGCGCCGCTTGTGGCGGTGGGGGTGAAGAGGTTGCCGCCGTCGGCGAGCAGACGATCGGGGGAGGCGACGGTGACGAGTGCGATCTTGCCGATGGTGCGGGTCCCCGCGCGCACGGTGCCGTCGGGCCCGATGGCGACTTCGCCGGGGGAGGTGCCTGGGGGAAGGGTGACGGGGGGGTCGAGCAGGTCGCCTTCGGCGGTGGTGAGCCGTCCCTGGGCATCGACCTGGAAGGCGCCGTCGCGGGTGAGGGCGGTTTCGCCGTTGGAGCGCTTGACGGTGAAGAAGCCGGGGCCTTCGATGGCGAGGTCGAGGGGGTTGCCGGTGCTCCGGACGGTCCCCTGGGACTGGTCACGGCCAACTGTTTCGGCGGCGGCCCCGGCACCGGTGGTGGTGGCGGTGCCAGCGATGTTGACCTGGTTGTAGAGGAGGTCGCGGAAGCCGGTGCGCTGGGCCTTGTAGCCGGTGGTGGAGAGGTTGGCGAGGTCGTTGCCGATGGAGTCCAGCTGCTGCTGCTGGGCGGCCATCCCGGAGGCGGCGGCGTACATTCCTTCAAGCATCAGGTGGCCTCCTGGTGGGATTCTCGGTGGGGATGGTCGGTGGATGTGGGGGCGAGCGCGGGCATTGGCGGATGGATGGGGTGAAGATGGGCGCGGGCGCGGGCATTGGTGGGCGGGGCGGACTAGGCGGATCCGTTGAGGGAGCCGACCTGGGTGGAGGCGGCCTGGAGGGTCTGGTCGATCGCATGGATGGCCTGCTGGCCGGACTGGAAGGTGCGCAGGGAACCGACCATGTCGACCATGGTGCGGGCGGCGTTGACGCCGGATTCCTCCAGGGCCCCCTGACGCACCTTGCCACTCGCGCGCCCGGAGGGGGTCCCAGCGAAGAGGTTTTCGCCCTGCTTGACGGCGCCCGGGACTTCGAAGACTCCCAGCCCTGCAGCGGGCACGGTGCCGTCGGCGCCCACCTGGATAGGAGCGCCGGCCTGGCTGAGCACGGGGTCGCCGGCGCTGTCGGTGAGCTGCCCCTGGGCGGAGGTGGTGAACTGGCCGTCGCGGGTGTAGTGGATGCCCTGAGGGGTCCGCACGGCGAAGAAGCCGCTGCCGACGATCCCGAAGTCGAGGGGCTGGCCGGTGTCCTGCATCCCGGCGGGGGTCATGTCGGTGTAGGTCTTGCCGAGGGCGACCCCGACGTTGAGGGATCCGATCGGCTGCCCGGTGGTGGTGTTGGTAAGGAGCAGTTCCGCGAAGGAGCGCTGGGGGGCCTCGTCGGGCTTGTAGCCGGGGGTGGAGGCGTTGGCGAGGTCGTTGGAGAGCTGTGCCTGGCGGGTCTGCTCGGCGACCATCCCTGAGGCGGCGATGTAGAGACCGAGGTCCATCTCAATGCGGGTGATCGCCCAGGAGCGGGGATTCTTTAGGGCCCTCGGGCCGAAAAGGAGGTCGCAGCGCTCGGATCGCCTCAGCAGATACAGACGTGCAGGGGAGGAGTGTCAAAATTCAAGTTCCGTCCATCGATGGCTATACGCAACTCAAAAAAATGTTGAACCTCCAAGCACCCACCATCGGCGTACGCGTGCCCGGGAGCGGAGAAAGCACCCGAAAGCACCCCACCACCGGCATACGTGCCCGGGAGCGGAGAAGCACCCCACCACCGGCATACGCGTGCCCGGGAGCGGAGAGCTTCCTACACGGCGCTGAACAGCGCGTGATCCTCGGCGAGCCGCTCGCGCAGGCGGCGGCGCAGCTCGGTGTGGATCTGGGATACGCGGCTCTCGGAGACCCCGAGGCGGGCGCCGATATCGCGCAGGGTGCGTCCCTCCACGTAGAGCAGCACGGCGACCTGGCGCTCGCGGACGGGGAGCTCGGCGAAGGCCGCGCGGAAGCGCTCCCTGGCTTCGCTGCGCTCCGCGTTGAGCATGGGGTCGGCACCCTCGTCGTTGCTTTCCAGGGTGTCGATCCGCTCGATGGTGGTGGAGTCCTCGGAGCGGATGGTCCTGTTGAGGGAGCCCACCTCGGCGAGCGCGAGCTCGTCGAGGCGTCCACCCAGCTCGGCGGCGCTCATGCCGGCGGTGGTGGCGAGCTCCTCGCGGCTTGGGTGGCGCTCGTGCTCGGCGAGAAAGCTCTCGCGGGCGCTGTTGATGGTGCGCTCGGCGCGCCGCAGCGAGCGGGGAGCCCAGTCGTGGCGGCGCAGCTCGTCGAGCACGGCGCCGTGGATACGGGTCCAGGCGTACTGCTCCAGGGTGGCGCCCTTATCGGGGTCGTAGCGCTCGATCGAGCGGATCAGGGCCTCCAGGCCGCAGGAGAGAAAGTCCTCGACGTCACACTGGGCGGGGACCTCGCGAACCTTACGGTAGACGATGTAGCGGACCATCGGGGTGAACGTGAAGATCAGGCGATCTCGCAGTCTGCGGTCCCCTGTGCGTCTGTATTCCTGCCAAAGCGACAGCACCTCGGGTGCCGAGATCCTGGCAGCGCGCTGCTCTGTTGCATTCATTTGGGGTGCTCCGACTCTCGAGGGAAAGTGGTGCGTCTGCGTCAATGGCCCCGGGCCTTCATCCGCAGGACTCCGGGTCCATTCATCCGCGCAGACCCCGCCCTCATCGGAGCGTTCTCGCGGCGACTTGAGTCGAGAGCAGATACTCTCAGCAGATGCGGCGCGGCATGTATGTAAATCCGCTGGGGTTCCCGACAAACGAAGATTGGACAGCGGGCACCTGGTCCCTCAGGGATCGCCGGTGTCGGTCGATGACGTGAGCGCCACTCCCCGGCAGGACGCACACGGAGTTTGCCGGGGGAGAACCTAATGACCTAAAGTTTTTCCGGGAGCAGCCGATCACGATGAGGAAAACCAAGAGCGAAGCGGCCCAGGGACGGGACCGTGAAGAGTGCTTTCAGGAGGAAACCGGCATGAGCTCGCCCATCACCCCACCCCAGGGAGCGCCGGCCGCGCGGCCAGTGCTGCCGCTTGGCATGGCAAGACCGTCCGTGGCGTCGCCGGGTGCGGCCAAGTCCACGGCGGCGCAGCCGGCGGTATCCCTCGATACGCTGCCCTCCAGCCCTCCCCAGGAGGTGCTCGACCAGATGGCGGGCGCGGCGCAGACCTACGAGCAGCTGAGCGCCCAGGGTCGCGAGCTGCGCTTCGCCCGTGACGAGCAGAGCGGGCACATACGGATCGAGGTACGCGACCGGCAGGGAAACGTGCTGAGAACGCTTTCGCCCGCACAGGCCCTCGAGGTCGCGGCCGGGGGCCCGCTGGACGCGCCCGGAGCCCCGCTGGAGTAGGTGGACGGCGATGCCTATAGCGGTGAGCTCTTCGAGCGGCGCTCCGATCAGCTTCAACGGCCTTGCGTCGGGGCTCAACACCAGCGAAATCATCACGGCGCTGCTGAGCGCCGAACGCAATCCGATTGCGCACCTCACCAACCAGCAGACCACTCTTGAAGGACAGCACACGCAGCTGCAGTCGACTCAGAGCAACCTCACCCAGCTCACCTTCGAGGTCCAAGAACTTGGCTCCCCGGCGCTGTTCAACAGCGCGCAGACGGTTGAATCGAGCGAACCGGCACGGATCTCGGCGGCCACCAAGACGGGGGCGGCGGTTGGGGGCTACGAGGTGGAAGTCACCCAGCTCGCCAACTCGGGGCAGCGTACGTTCACCTTCAAAAGCCCCGCCGCGGCGGACACGTTGACGATCGACGGCCACGAAATCTCGGTGGCGGCGGGCGCGAGCATCCAGGATTTGGTGGAAAAGATCAATGGGGACTCGAGCGCCACGGTGTACGCGGCGGCGGTGGGCGAAGCAAAGGTGGTGCTCTCCACTCGCACAACGGGGGCCACGGGCGGGGGCTTCATCGCGCTCTCGGACCCGGGGGGCACGCTGACCGAACAGGCGGGCCTGGCCAAAGAAGGCAGGAACGCTGAATACAAGATCGATGGCGTCGCGGGGAGCTCGGCCTCGAACACCCTCTCCGAAGCGATCCCCGGGGTGACGCTGACCCTCAAAGCGTTGACGAGCGCCACCGGGCCGGTGACGATCGCCGTGCAGCCCCCGGGCCCGAAGGTGAGCGCGATCGTGACCCAGGTGCAGTCATTCGTGAAGCTCTACAACTCGACGGTGGGGGCGATCCACACGCAGATCACCACCAAGCCCCCCGCCACCCCGCAGACGGTGGGTGAACTGCAGACGGGAACGCTGTTCGGAGACTTCGACCTGACGAATTTCCTCAATACCACACGCCGGGGGATCTACACACCGGTCGCGGGCCTGCCCGCGGCGATGTCAAGCCTGGCCAACATCGGGATCGGCACGGGGAAGGCCTCAGGCTCGGGGCTCCCCTCGCAGGCCGCCCAGGAAGGGCAGCTCACACTCGACACCGCGGCACTGGAAAGCGCCCTCCAGACCAACCCAACGGGTGTCAAGGAAATGCTCCAGGGCTGGTCGAAAAGCTTCCAGGAAGTGCTCAACACGGAGGCGGCGCCGGGGGGGACGCTTGAAACGCGCCTCGCCAGCGACAGCACACAGGCCTCGGAATTGAGCGCGAGGATCACGACGATGAACGAAATGCTGGCGGTGCGCCAGAAAACGCTGCAGGCGGAATTCACGGCGATGGAAAAGGTGGTCTCCAAGAACCAGGCGCAGGCGTCGTGGCTGAGCGCACAGCTGGCCTCGATGCTCGCAAGCAGCGCGAGCAGCAGCTCGAGCTCGAGCTCATCCGGCCATTAGGGCCGTCGGCCTTCGCCGGGCTTTTGTGTCACACCTCCACGCGCGCAGCTGACACTCCTCAACTTTGGCCAGGGGCGACCGATCACCAGGTCAACACCAGGCAGACCCAAGCTGACAAGGAGCGAGCGAGCCGCGTATGACCCCCCTTACCGCAGCACCGCAGGCATACCGCGAGAACGCGGTTCTCTCGGCGACCCCGGCGCAACTGGTGGTGATGCTCTACGACGCCGCGCGACGTTTTCTGCGCCAAGCGGCGACGGCGATGCGGGCGGGGGAAGTGGAGAGCGCCCACAACACGCTGCGGCGGGCGGAAATGATCGTCGTGCACCTTGACGGAGTCCTGGATCACGAGCAGGGGGGCGAGGTTGCACAGCGGTTGCACACGATCTACCAGTTCTGCATGGCCCACCTCAACCGCGCGCGGATGGACCAGGAGGCGCATAAGCTCACGGAGGTCGCTGACCTGTTGGGGGAGTTGCGCGAGTCTTGGGCGGAGATAGCGCACAGGTGAGGGGCATGAGCTACGCGCCCAACATCCACTCCGACACCACCCCCCGATAGACCCCATGAGCTACGCACCCAACATCCACTCCGACATCGCCTCACCGCTGGACCCCTACGCGGCGATCGTGGAGTTGGCCGAGCGGGAGTTGCAGCTGGCGCGGGAGGGCCGCATCGAAGACCTACGCTCGCTAGCCACGGAGTGGGAGACCCTCACCGCGGATCTGCCCGAGCGGCCCCCGGCGTCCGCCCGCAGCCCACTGGAACGAGCCGCCGCGCTGCACGAGCGCACAAGCGCCACCCTGTTGAGCCTGCGCGAGGCGATGCTGTGCGACTCGCGCACCACGGCCCGCGCGAGCCGGGCCGCCCACGGGTACGCCAGCCAGGCCCCCCGGCGAGTCCATCGCGTGAACCACAGCGCGTAGCGTGCGCGGGGGAACACAGCACGTAGCGTGGGGGGAAACAGCGCGTAGCGCACGCGGGGAACGCCTCGGCAGAGTTACGTCGCGCGCAACGCGTAGGCGGCCCGCCAGAGGCGCAGGACGGGCAGGAGCAGCATGGGGAGCGGACCGCCGGCGCGCATGATGCTGCGGGTCTGCGGGCGCTGGCGGGGGGAGCGGGCACTCTCCTTGGAGAGGTACTGAGCGACCATCCCCGCCGCCACCACGGCGTGCCGGCGGCCGTTGTGCAGGGCGCTGGCCTCCCCACTCGCGCGTCGCACCAGCTCGCCGGCACGGCGCACCGCGACCTCCTCGCTGGGGTAATAGGCGATGTAGCTGTGATCCCCTTTGCCGGCGTCTTCAGCCATGTCGGCGTAGCTGTCCAGCATGGCCGCGGTCATCGAGATCCAGAGGTAGGCCGCGCTGATCCGCTCCCCCTCGCGCGGCGAGGGGGGGACGGGCTCCGCGGCGAGCGCCAGCAGGGCCAGGACGGTGAGCCACGCGCTGGCGGCGGCGGTCAACTCGAACCAGCTCGACTCCCTGCTGCCAGGCAGCTCGCGTGCAGCCCACGCCCGCAGCAGCGCCGCGCGGCGGGCGGGGTCGGGCTCGTGGTTGAGCGTCTGCACCCCCGCGCGGGCGGCGGCGTGCACCGCCAACTCACGCACGGGAGCGAAGGCTGGTAGGGCGGCGCAGCCAGCGCGGCAGGACTCGATCAGCGCCCACAGGTACCCCCCGTCCTCGCGCCATGGATTGCGGGCGTAGTGGGCGAAGCTCGGGGTGTCGGGGTCGAGCGCGTCGGTGAGGGCGCGCTGCAGCAGGGCACCGTTGTCGGCGCCCGCGGACGCCGCGCGCTCGCCAGCCCCGTCGAGGAAGTCGGCCATCGCCTCGTAGCGAACGAGCAGCGCCAGCAGACGCGGGTCGCGGCGGCGGGGCACAGTCCAGAACAGGGCGGCGCCATCGATGTTGTCGCGCTTGCGGGTCAACCCGTCGAGCGCGTCCTCGCGCAGCGGAGCGTCGGGAATCGCGCCCGCCCTGACCTGCCAGCGGGCGACCTCGCCCTCGACCGCGCGCAAGCCCCACAGCAGCTCACGCGCCGCCGCGGCCGCGAGCGCCCATAGCTGCCCTGGCGTGAGACGTTGAATGTTCCCCTCCTACGACCTCGTGATCCCCCAAAGAGTAGAGCGCCGACACCCTGCGTTGCAGGTCTCCCGGGAGAGCCCACCGAACCTGGACCGCGAGACCAGGGAGGGCGCGGGCGCACCGGACGGTGGTAGGCCTCCCGGGGAGCGTCCAGCGAACCCCGCCAGCAAAGCCAAAGGCCCCCCCGGAAACCACCCAGCGAACCCCGCCAGCAAAGCCAAAGGCCCCCCCGGAAACC
>DATMPY010000042.1:0-3237 GCA_035566955.1 Solirubrobacteraceae bacterium
GGCCACTTGCGCAAGTCTGGGAAAGGCCGGGCGGGGCCACTTGCGCAAGTCTGGGAAAGGCCGGGCGGGGCCACTTGCGCAAGTCTGGGAAAGGCCGGGCGGGGCCACTTGCGCAAGTCTGGGAAAGGCTGGGCGGGGCCAACGGACACCCACCCACCGATCCGTCATCCTTCGCGGACGACCCCAATCCGATCCTCGCGCCCGTCGCGGTCGCACCGGCGACGCGCCGCGCCCTCCAGGGCTTCTGCAACAGCCTCCCCTGGGTCCCCGCCGAGCAAGGAGCGATGACATGAGCGAGCACCACCGCACCCCCGCCCACCTCGACGAGGAGGACCCCTACGAGTCGCCGATGGCACGCCAGGGCGCCCCCAAGCGTCGCTTCCCCGCACACGAGAGCGACCCTCGACTGGCGTACGCGCTCGTACACGACGAGCTGCTGCTCGACGGGGTGGCGCGCATGAACCTGGCCACCTTCTGCACCACCTGGGCGGAGCCCGAGGTGTTGAAGCTGCTGGCGGAGTCATTCGACAAGAACATCGTCGACAAGGACGAGTACCCCCAGACCGCCGAGCTCGAGACGCGCTGCGTGCGGATGCTTGCCGACCTGTGGCACTCCCCGCACCCCAACACCACCCTGGGCACCTCCACCACGGGCTCCAGCGAGGCGGCGATGCTGGCAGGCCTGGCCGCCAAGTTCCGCTGGCGCGAGCGCCGGCGCTCAGCCGGCCTGTCGACCGGGCGACCGAACTTCGTGTGCGGCCCCGTGCAGGTGTGCTGGGAGAAGTTCGCCCGCTACTTCGACGTGGAGATCCGCGAGGTGCCGATGGACGCGGGGCGCTACCTGATGGAACCCGAGCAGTGCCTGGAACGCTGCGACGAAAACACGATCATGGTGGTGGCCACCCTGGGGCAGACCTTCACCGGCCTGTTCGAGGACGTAGCCGCCATCGCCGCCGCGCTCGACGCGCTTCAGGCGGAGCAGGGGCTCGACATCCCCCTGCACGTGGACGGCGCCAGCGGCGCGATGCTCGCGCCGTTCACCGCCCCCGACTTGGAGTGGGACTTCCGCATCCCCCGCGTGAAGTCGATCAACGCCTCCGGGCACAAGACCGGCCTCGCCCCGCTCGGCTGCGGGTGGGCGGTGTGGCGCGAAGCCGTGGACATGCCCAAGGAGATGATCTTCAACGTCAACTACCTCGGCGGGGAGATGCCCACGTTCAACCTCAACTTCTCCCGCCCCGGGGGGCAGGTGGTGACCCAGTACTACGACTTCATCCGCCTGGGGCGCGAGGGCTACGGCCGCGTCCACGGGGCCACGTACGAGACCTGCCGCCACCTCACCCGCGAGATCGCCAAGTTGGGCCCCTTCGAGATCGTCCACGACGGCGATCCCCTCAGGGGCATCGCGGCGGTCTCGTGGAAGCTCACGGACGGGGATGAGCACGCCTTCAACCTGTTCGACCTCGCGGACCGCCTGCGCGCCCACGGCTGGCTCGTGCCCGCCTACACCCTGCCCCCCCACCTCGAGGACCTGGCGATCCAGCGGATCCTCGTGCGCCACGGGTTCAGCCGCGACATGGCCGACCTATTACTCGGAGACATCCACCGCAGCATGGGGACGCTCCGCGACCACCCGCCGAGCACCTCGCTCAGCGAGCGGGAGGTCGGCTCCTTCAACCACAACGCCACCCCCGCGGTGCGCGAGACCGGGGTCACGGAGCGCGGGTCTCGACACGGAGGCGTGTAGGCGATAGTTTTTACCAGCCGATGGAGGATGCGCAACTCTCCGCCGTGCTGGGGGTTTGACTTGATGATAGACAGCACCTTGACGAAAAGCCCAATGAGCAGGTAGGGTGCTACGCTCGGACAGGGGTCTTACACAAACATCGCAGTAGGAGGAGAGGTCGTGGTTATGAGAAACATCGCTCACCGTAGTCTTGCGGCCGCCGGCGCAGTGGCCGCCGCCGGCGCGCTCGTCATCGCCGGCGGCACGACCGGCGCCCTGGGATCGACCGCGCACACGGCGCGCACGACCACCTTGAACGACAGCGGAAACCTGCGCAAGACCGGCCACAAGGGGCTTACCCTGTACGAGTCCGGACCCGCTCACGGCACGATTCCGGGAACAGTCTCCCTGAGCCTCGACGTGGTCTCCACCAACCGCGTGACCGCCAGACTCACGGTCAACGCGAGCGGAGGCTCGATGAGCGGCTCCGCGTCGGGCGGCTACAGCAACAAAGGCGCCACTGCCAGCTTCTCGGGCAGCCTGTCGGTCACCACCGGAACCGGCAAGTACCGCCACGCCCACGGATCGAACATCAGCTTCTCCGGCACGATCCAGCGCTCTAGCGGGTCGGTGTACGTGAAGGTCAACGGCAAACTGTCGGTCTGAGTCGGGGCATAGGGGGAGCCATGCGAATTCCCAGGGCAGGACACGCCTGCAGAGCCCTTACCGCTACCGCGGCGACCCTGCTGATCTGCGGGGTGCTCGCGCCGGCGGCAGGGGCGAGCGCCGAGCAGGCCACGTTGCAGGCGTCGTTCACGCCCGACAGGCTCGGCACCAGCACCACGATCGAGTTCGGGTTCCACCTGGCCACCGCCGAAGGGCTCGCGCCCCCGCCGCTTGCGAGCATCAACCTGCACATGCCGGCGGGCATGAGCTACACGTCGACCACCCTCGGCTTGGCGATCTGCCAGCCCAAGGCCCTGGAAGAACACGGACTCGCCGGCTGCCCGGCCAACTCGCGCCTCGGGTCGGGGAGCGCGTACGTGGAAGTGCCGTTCGGCACCGGGTCCGGTAAGGAGCTCCCGGAAATCCAGGCCGTGATGGGGCCGCCGAGCAAGAAAAGCAACATCGTCGTGCTGTTCTACGCCAACGGGCAGACCCCGGTCTTCGCCCAGCTGGTCTTCAGAGGCGAACTGCTCCCCGCCTCCGGGCTGTTCGGCTCGCAGCTGACCACGCTCGTGCCCCCGATCCCCAGCGTGCCCAACGGGCCGGACGTCTCGATCGTCAGCGTGGAGTCGACGATCGGCCCCAGCCACCTGTCCTACACCAAGCGCGTCCACGGCCGGATCGTGCACTTCCGCCCGGTCGGCATTGCCGTGCCGGAAAGCTGCCCCCACGGCGGCTTCCCCTTCACAGCGGAATTCGGCTTCCAGGACGGCTCGCACGCTTACGCCGCGACCACCGTCCCCTGCCCCCCACGGCGCAAGTAGAGCGCCGCGGGGGCGGCCCCG
>DATMPY010000043.1:0-15846 GCA_035566955.1 Solirubrobacteraceae bacterium
GCACCCCCCGCCTGACCCGGCACGCCCGCCGGCATTTCCTGCGCTCGCCTACGGCTCGCTCCGGAAATGCCGGCGCAACAACCCTCGAGTGGCCTAGCTTTCAACCGGCGAAACCGGCCTACTTTTCAACCGGCCTTGACACCTTGGCCCTTCCAAGTGGTTTTGCGTCTTAGTAAGGTATGAGGGACGGATTGGCACCATAAGGACCGCCTTGGCGGTCAAGAGGGGGCCACGACAAGGAGACCAGATTTGAGGACGCGCATCGGTGAGTGGGAGTTCGACCACTCCAAATACGACCCCGACGCGGATGTCCTCTACCTCAGCATGGGGCCGCCGCGCGAGGGCTACGGCGAGGAGACGCCCGAGGGCCACTTCTTGCGCTTTGACGAGCACGGAGAGTTCTACGGCGTCACGATCATCGACGCCAAACGCCTCATGAAGACCGAGGGGCAGATCACGCTCACGCTCCCAATGCGTGAGCACGTTGAGTTGCCCGAAGAGCAATTCGCGTACGCCTGAGCTTGAGCCGCTAGCCTAGATACGTGGCCGAGACTCCCGAGCCCGACGAGCCGAAACAGACGACGCCAGCGGGCCACCGCATCCCGATCCCGACGCGCGAGGACTTCGACCAGCTCGTTAGGAAGGTCGCGCCGCCCCCAGCAGGTCGTAGACCCCCTGACGAGACAGACGAGCCTCCCGCGATCCGAGCGATAGGCACGCCGTCGGCCTGCGCTTCGCGCATCCGCTCGCGCAGCTCGTCGGTTGCTTGGTGTCGTAGCCGCTCGGCGTACTCCCGCCGTTTGGCGGCGTGGCGGATGCCCTTGATTGCGTCGGACTCGCTCATGTTGCTGCCCGGTCGAGCAGCGTCTCGAACATCGAGCGTG
Source organism: Solirubrobacteraceae bacterium (assembly GCA_035566955.1). Classification (GTDB taxonomy): domain Bacteria; phylum Actinomycetota; class Thermoleophilia; order Solirubrobacterales; family Solirubrobacteraceae; genus Palsa-744. The sequence continues at coordinate 885 of DATMPY010000043.1, forward strand.
TGGTGTTGCTGCGCTCGTTGTAGCGGAAGACGTACTCGTTGAGGTAGGACGGGAGCCATCTGCTCGATACGGCGTGGTAGACGCCCCGGATGCCGTTCTTGGTGTTGCCGAAGAACCCCTCGACGGTCTGCGTATGGACTGAGCCCCTTACATAGATTGTTTCGGAGTGCTTGATGCGTTTGTGCGAGATGAACCTGCTGCTGAGCCGCTGCTCGTCATAGCCCGCGTAGTCGTCTGTGAAGATCATCGACGTGGGGAGCACGTAGCGGTAGATCGGTCCCTCCACGTCAGGCGAGGAGCGGGACTTGACGACGTGCGCCTTGGCGCGGCCTCCGCGCTCTACTGCGGCCCATATCGTCGGGCGGTTGCTTATCTTGACCCGGACGTGCTGCGCGCCCTTGGCGCGATCCGACTGCCTGATTTTGCCGCCGCCTGCCGTCTCGTCAACCTCGACATCGCCGCGTAGCGGCCTTTCCTCCTGCTTCATCAGCTCGTTGCGGATCTTGTTCAGTATCCGCCAAGCGGTCTTGTACGAGACGCTATCTCGCGCTCTAGCTGCTTGGCGGAGAACCCGCAGCGAGTGCTCGCCATCATGTAGATCGCGCCGATAGCGCGCTCATCGGAGCGCCCCAAAAGTCCCGTGATTTCTACTTATGTGCATTTTGTTGCTTATACAGTGGCTACCCACTTGCCCTGAGAGACTCCGAACACACGTTCCTCTTGTTACAAGCTCCACCGGACTAAGTTCAGTTTTTACGCGGACTTTACATCGTGCTAACCTGTTGGTGTAACGATCCAGGGAGCGCTGGGTACAAACAAGTGTTCGGTGGTACGCTCACACCACCGGGACGCGCAGAACAAACGTACCCACATCCTCTCTCCGAGGATCTCTAGACAAAGAGGAGACCGCTCCACATGGCTGACAACACCCCCGCTACCACTTCCGTCCCCGGATCCCCTCCCGGCGCCGTGAAGGCTTCGCCTGGCGCCAACCGCGCCTCCCGCCCCGCCGCCGCCCGCTCGGGTACCCGCGCCAAGGCCTCCGGCACCCGGGCAAGCGCTCGCAAAGCCGCCGCTGGCAGGTCCACTGGCAGCGGCTCCACACGCGGGAGCTCCTCGGCGCGCAGTGGCTCCGCCCGCACTCGCACCGGCTCCGCCAGCACCAATTCCACCCGCGCCGGTGCCCCCCGCGGCACCGTTGATCGCGTCGGCGACTATGCCGAACGCGCTGTCCTGATCCCCGTCGGGGCCGCCCTCCTCGCCCGCGAGCGGGTCGTCTCGAGCGTTGCCGACGCGATCTCCATCTACTCCAGCCCGTCCAAGACCCAGACCCAGCTGCGCAAGTTCGAGCGGCGCGGCAGCACCGCCCGCACCCGGCTGGAGCGCGAGGTTCGTAAGACCCGTACCCGCCTCGAGCGCGAGCTGCGCCAGCGCCGGCGCGAGCTCGACAGGCGGCGCGAGCACCTCGCCAAGAGCGTCTCCTCCCAGGTGGAGCAGACCCAGGCGCAGATCGAGAAGACCCAGGCCCAGATCGAGGAGACCCTGCGGGCGCGCCTGGATGACGGCGTCGACTTCGCCAGCCGCATCCAGGAGCGCGTTCTGAACCTGGTCTGAGTCCCCACGCTTCCCCCGCCTCGGCTCGAGGAGACGCGAGCGCGGGAGAGTCTGCCGGCCCCATATCCCGCCGGCAGGAGAAGGACCCTCTCCTCCCTCGGTCAGCGGGGCGGCTCAGCCGCCCCGCTGACTTTTATGCCCCCGGAGGGCTGACCTTTTATGCCCCCGGAGTTGCGTATAGCGATCGTTACACGCAACGCAAAAAATATATGTGCACCTCCACGCCTCCCCCTTGGGCACTGGCCCATCGGGAGCCCGCGCGGTTCACCAGCCGCCGTCGGCCACATGCTTAGGGTCTTGACAGGCCCCTATGCGCCCGGCTTGCCCTCGCCCCCGCGCTGGCGCAGGAAGCGCTGAAACTCGCGCGCCAGCAGCTCACCTGAGGGCAGGTCCTCCAACGAGAGGGGATCCCACCCTCCGTCCTGCCGCTCCTCGTCCTCATCATCCACATTCTCGCCCTCCGCGTCCTGCTCCAGGCGTTCCACGAATGCCTGCACCTCGGGGTTGCTCGACACCGCCAGCCCCACCTGGCGTTCGTAGTTGGAGGCTGCCTCCTCCAACTCCTCCGCGTCCACCGACACCCCCACAAGATCCTCCAGGCGGCGCACCAGCGCCAGCGCCGCCTTCGGGCTGGGGGCCGCCGCCACGTAGTGGGGAACGCTCGCCCACAGGCTCATCGCGGGCAGCCCCGCCTCGCTGGCCGCGCTGTGCAGGACCCCCACGATCCCCGTGGGCCCCTCGTACCTGCTCGGGGGGCTACCCGCGGCTCCCAGCCGCTTGGTCAAGGTGGGGTCCGAGGCGAAACCGGTCATCGCCACCGGGAGCGTGTGGGGCACATCCGCGAGCAGTGCCCCCACCGTGATCACCAGCCGTACCCCCAGGGCTTCCGCCAGCTCCACGATCAGCGCGCTGAACGAGCGCCAGCGCAGCGACGGCTCCACCCCCTGCACCAGCACCAGGTCCCGCGGGGCGTCCGGCACGATGACCTCGTACACCTCCACCGACGGCCACTCGATCTCGCGGCGGGCGGGCGCGGAATCGGTTCCCTCCGCCGCGAAGCGGATCCGGGGACGGTTGGCTTGGAAGTCGTAGAACTCCTCCGTGTCCACGTGCGCGAAGCGCTCCGCTCCCAACGCCGTGGCCAAAAACCTCACCGCCGTCGACGCCGCGTCTCCCGCGTCGTTCCACCCCTCGAACGCGCACACCATCGCCGGGTCCCGCAGACCCGTCGGGCGATGGTCCCAGATCAACGGCTGCATCCGCTCCACCGTACATCATGCAAGCATGGCCGCACCAGACACCGAGGAGGAGCCCCAAACGGTCGCCACCCTGCGCGACGGGCAGATGCTCGACGGGGTGTTCGCCTGCTCCCGCAAGGAGCGCCAGCTCTCTCGCGCCGGGACCCCCTATCTGACGGTCGAGCTGCGCGACCGCACCGGCTCGATCCTCGCGCGCGCCTTCCGCGACGCCGATCTGCTTGCCGGACGCTTCGAACGCGGGGAGCTCGTGCGGGTGCAGGGCCGCGTCGAGCGCTTCCGCGACCAGCTTCAGATCGACCTGCGCGCCATCTCCCGTGCCGAGGGCGCCGAGGCCGACCCCGCCGGCTTCCTCCCCGTCTCCCACCGCGACCTCGACGAGCTCGAAGGCTTTTTCGAGCACCTCGTCCGCGAGCTCTACGAACCCGGCCTGCGCGCCCTCTTGGAGGGCGTGCTCCGGGACCGCGAGCTGCGCCGCGAGCTGCGCCGCGCCCCCTGCTCGGCGCCCGGACGGGCGGGCGCCGGGAGCCCCGTGCGCTCCGGCGCCACCACCCACCATGCGTATCTCGGCGGCCTGCTGGAGCACACCGTTGCCGTCGCCGCCCTGGCCCTGGAGCTCTGCACCTTGCACCCCCGTCTCGACCGCGACCTGCTGCTCGCCGCCGCCCTCCTGCATGATCTGGGCAAGACCCGCGAGTTCACCTACGGCGCCGAGATCGCCCGTAGCGACGAGGGGCGGCTGCTCGGACACCTCGAGTTGGGGATGCGCCTGCTTGCTCCCCGCTACCCCTCCTCGCTTCCCGCCCCCCGCCGTCTGTCCCTGGAGCACTGCATCCTCGCCCACCACGGCCCCGAAGCGCTTCCCGGCCAGCGCTTCGGCTCCGCGGAGGCGATCGCCCTGTACCGCTGCAACGCCCTCGACGCCCACCTCAAGAGCGCCTTCGAGCACGGGCCCTGACCGCACGGGCAGCGGCCCGCACACGGCCCCCCAGCGGTCAAGCGGGGGCCGCCTTATGCCGATTAGAACTCGATGAATTGGTTTCGACGCCGACGCGCCCTGGCGGCCGGCGAGGAGCAGGCGACCCCGCCTGCCTCCCCACCGGCCGATCCTCCCGCTCCCCTCCCCACGGCCTCCGCGCCGGTGGCAGCTCCTGCGCCGCCCGTTGCCCCTGGGCCCTCCGTGCTCGAGGCCAACCTCTCTTCGCCGATCGCCGCTGCTCCCGGGCCCTCCGCGCCGGTGGCAGCTCCTGCGCCGCCCGTTGCCCCCGCTTCCGTTCCCATGGCCTCCGCGCCGGTGGCAGCTCCTGCGCCGCCCGTCGCCCCCGAGTTCCCCATTCTCGAGGTCGCCGTTTCCGCGCTGCCCGATCCACTACCGGCTGTTGCCACCGCGGTGCTCCACTCGCCATCAGCGTCTGCGATCGCGGTGCTCGACCCACCATCAGCGGCTGCAACCGTGGTGCTCGATCCCCCTGGCTCTGCACCTGCCGCACCTGACCCAGCGCAGCCCCCGACCAATGGGCTCAGCTCGCCCGCTCGCCCTGGGCGCTCGGGACGGCGGATCGGCGAGGTGGTCGTCGACCTCGGCTTCGCCGACCAGCGGGCCGTCGAGCAGGCTGTCGCCGCTGCCCGCTCCCAGCGCAAGCCCACCGGGCAGGTGCTGGTCGAGCAGGGGGTCCTGCGCCAGGACCAACTCGCCCGGGTGGTCGCCGAACGGTTCGGCCTCGACTACATCGACCTCTCCGTGCACGAGCCCGACATGGGCGCCGTCAACCTGCTGAGCGTCGAGGCCATCAAGCGCTACCAGGCCGTGCCCGTGCGCTTCATGGACGACGGCGCCCTGCTGCTGGCGATGGCCGACCCCACCAACATCCTCAGCATCGACGACATCGCCATGATCACCAACCGCCGCGTGCGGGTCGCCGCCGCCTCCGCGGAGGACCTTCAGCTGCTCGCCACCCGCCTCGGGCGGCTGGACGGCTCGATCGAAGCGATCGAGGATGGCGCGAGCACCGAGGAGGCGGATGACCCCCTCTCCACCGCCTTGGCCGAGGAGGCCGATCAGGACGCCCCGATCATCAAGCTCGTGCACTCCATCATCGCCCAGGCCGTGCAGCAGGGCGCCTCCGACATCCACGTCAACCCCGAAGAGGGCGACACCCGCGTGCTGTTCCGTGTCGACGGCGTGCTCTACCCCGCCGCCACCGTGCGCCGGCGGATGGCGACCGGGATGGTGTCCCGCATCAAGATCATGGCCGACCTCGATATCTCCGAGCGCCGCGCCCCCCAGGACGGCCGCCTCGCGCTGAACATCGAAGGGCGACGTGTGGACATCCGCGTCGTCACCCTCCCCCTCGTGCACGGCGAGGGCGCCGTCATGCGGGTCCTCGACAAGGGCGTCGTCGTTCAGGATCTCGAGTCGCTCGGCATGGAGCACGCCGAGCAGGAGCGCTTCGCCCGCGCGATCGCACGGCCCCACGGTGCTGTGCTCGTCACCGGGCCCACCGGCTCCGGGAAGTCCACAACCCTCTACGCCGCCCTCACTGTGCTCAACAACGGCGCCCGTTCGATCCTCACGATCGAGGACCCCGTCGAGTCGCGGCTTGCGGGGGTCAAGCAGATGCAGGTCGCCCCCAAGGCCGGTGTCACCTTCGGCACCGGCCTGCGCTCGATGCTGCGCGCCGACCCCGACGTGATCATGGTCGGCGAGATCCGCGACCGCGAGACCGCCCACATCGCCGTCGAGGCCGCGCTCACCGGGCACATGGTGCTCTCCACCCTCCACACCCGCGACGCCCCCAGCGCGCTCGGCCGGCTGAGCGACATGGGCATCGAGCCCTTCCTCATCTCCTCCGCCGTGGACTGCGTGGTCGCCCAGCGGCTTGTGCGGATGCTCTGTCCCCACTGCAAGCGCCCCGCCAACCTTCCCCACTCGGTGCTCGTCGAGTACGGGCTGCACGACATCCAGCCCTATGAGCCCGTCGGCTGCACCCGCTGCTCCGGCTCTGGCTACCGCGGACGGGTGGGGATCTACGAGGTGATGTCCATTAGCGAGGAGATCCGCACCCAGATCCTCCAGCGCACTTCCGTCGATGAGATCGCCGCCACCGCCTCCCAGCAGGGGATGCGCCGCCTGCGCGACGACGGCTTGGACAAGGTTCGCTCCGGGCTCACCTCCCTCGAGGAGGTCGAGCGGATGACCTCCACCCTCGAGTAGGCCTCAGCCGGCTCCGAACAGCAGCGAGATGCGCAGCGGGCCCGACGGGAACGCTTCCGCGCCGAACGAGTACGCCCGATAGGTCACCCCGCGGTAGAGCACCCCGCCGCGGCTTGGGACCGTGGCCGGCCCCGGGCTGAGCGTGCCCATCACCTGCTGCCTGCCTTCCCGCATCAGGACCTGCGCTCCCGTGAACGCGTGCGCGAGGATCTGGAAGCCCAGGTCGTCCTGGATTGCCAGTAGGAAATGGGCGGCCACCCGTCCCTTCGCGTCGCGGATCACGCCCGGGATCGGTGCCAGCACATGGGGGCCCCCCACGTCCACCAGCAGCTTGCCCGCGCGCATCACCCGCACCCGCACGATGTGCAGGTGGCTGCGGAAGAATTCGATGATTGCCGCCCGCGTCCCCGTGGCGTTGCCCGCGCGCACCGCTTCGCGGAAGGGACGCGAGCGCTCCACGTAGGCGAGGATCAGTTCCGCTTTGCTGCCCGCGTGCTCCGCGTAGTACACCCTTTCCGCCACCCGTCCCAATGTGTTTGCCCGCGCTTGCGCCACCGTGGACGTCGAGGCGGCGCCCCCCGGGCAGATCCCCGCGAGGGAAGCCGGGGACACCAGTAGCGAGATGCTCACGGGCCGGTTCGGGAACGCGCTGCCCGCGAACGTGCCCACGCGATAGCTCACCCCGCGCCAGCTCACTTCGCCCTGACCCCGCGCCAGGGCTGGCGCGGGACGCAGCGTCGAGTTCAGCAGCCGTCCCCCACTGCGCACCACCACCTGCGTGTCGAGCAGTCCCGCGACCGTCTGCGCGTACCCGTTGGCGCCCTGCACCGACACCGTGAACGTCCCCACTTCCCTTCCGCCGGCGCCCAACACGCGCCCGCTCGCCGGGGCGATCCCCGCACCACGTTCGATCCGCGCCAGCGTGTGGCCGCCCCGCGTTACCCGCACGCTCACGATCTGGTTCAGCAGCAACGTTCCCAGCACCCGCCGCGCCGCCGCGGGTTCGTCGCGTTCGATGGCCCCCGCGAGCGCCCTGGAGCTCCCCAGGCGCTGGACCGCCTGGGCCACGACGCGACCGTTCGCGGACTCCGCGTAGACCCGGTGAGCCACCCCTTCGAGGGCCCCCAGCGCCGCACGCGAGCACCCCACCGAGATCGGCGAGGCCGCAGCCGTGTTCGTGATCGTCGTGGGCCCCCCCGGGCCCGCGACAGTCCCAGGCGTCGCGGTTCCCGCGGGGTGCGAGGACACGCCCGATCCGCAGCCCGCGAGCGCCCCCGCGAGTGCGAGGGCGCCGAGGGCGGGCCATGTTCTCCTTCGCCTCACGGGCGCTGTGTGTTGCCCATAGGCCGCCTAGCCTAGCCTGCCCTCCTTCCCGTGTGTCCGCCGTCCGCAGCTTTCTTCTTGCTCTTGCTGCCCTTCTTGCCGTGCTTATGCTTGTTTGTCGGTTCCGGGCCCCGGTGGGCATCCAGCCGGTTTTTGCCCGACAGCGCCGTCGCCGGGCAGCCCAGGGGACGCCCGAGGTCGAACGGCCCCGAGATCGCCTGGGTGATCACGCCCTTTTCCAGGTACGCGTACGTGACCGTCAGCAGGGGGTCCACCCGCGGTTCGGTGCACAGCTTCCACCCGATTTCGAACTGGCCCGAGATCCGCTCCTGCGCTTCGGTGGTGCTGGAGCCCACGCAGTTGACTGCATACCCCGGGAACGTCCCGCTGCACGAGAACGAATCCGATAGCGGGGCACCCGCGAAGCTCGTGAGGAGCGGGGCGCCTTCGATGCCCGTGATCGGGAGCTGCGTCTGCAACTGGTAGCCCGTGATCTGCCCGTTGCACAGGAACGTGTACTGCACCGGGGTTTCTTCGCCGACCGGTTCCTTCTTGCCGGCGGAGATGTGCCCGGCGCACGCGTAGTTGTTCGGGTTCGATTCCCCGGTCGGGTTCGGGTTCGACGCGGCGGGCGGGCTCGTTTCGGCCTCCCCCAGGGCCGGGGTGGCAAGCGACAGGGCGAGCGCGCCCATGAGCGCCGTGAGCCACCAGGTGGCCTGCCGCCGGTTTGCTTTCAGAGCGCTGCGATAGATCGACTTCAGTGAGTGCACATGGCCTCCGTTCATTGCTTGGCTATGGGTCGTGGGTATGTCGATGAGGCTGATGGCGCGTCGATGGGAGTGATGGGTCAAGTCGATTGGGTCGATTCGGCCGCCCGCGCAAAGCTCACCCACCTGCGGCCTTGGCCTGGAAGAGCCCTTCCAGGCTCACCCGGGGGGAGCTGGAGTTGAAGGCGCTCGAGACCCGCCTCCCTGGATGGCGCAGGAAGGGCGAGAGCACCAGCGCTCCCGCCGGGGCGCCCGCCGTCGTGAGCGTGGAGGTGATCGAACCCGCTGGGTAGGCCACTTCCGAGCCCGCCCCTTCTGTGCTCGAGGGCTCCGATGGGGTGCCCGCGGCGCTCGTTGAGGATCCTTCCTGGCCCCCCGCGAACGTGATCACGATCAGCCCGTGTTCCCGGTAGATCGTGCTCGCCATGATCTTTGGCACCACTTCCCCCACGAACGCGTTCGCCGCCTCCACCTCCGCCGGTTCTCCCGACGGGCAGGGCGCGCTCGTGGCCTGGCCCGCCGTCGCTCCCGGTGGCGCGGTCGCGCCCTGGCTTGTGCCCGTGCCCTGGTCCGTCGCCGCACCCGCTCCCGGGGGGGCACCGCAGGCCGGCGGGGAGATCGTGCTCACGCCTGCCGCCACCTGGCCCGAGAGCAGCGTCGCCGCGCCCGCGAGCTGGCCCGCCGCCAGCGGGCTGTAGTCGCTCAGCACCGCCCCCTCACCCACCAGCTGGCCCCCGAGATAGGGCGCTGCCGCGCTCTGCCCCTGCGCGTTGCCGACGCTGTTTCCATACGGGAGCACGATCAGCCAAACGTGCGCGATCGGGGGCAGCGGCGCGGTCGCCTTCGTCTTTTCGCCTCCCCCGCCGCCCGCCGCCGGCGTGGTGGAGCGAGTCGGAGACGCCGAGCCTTCCGCGGAGCCCGACGCGGGGGAGGCGGAGGATGTGGACGAGGATGAGGACGAGCCACGCATGGCTCCCCCGCCCGCTTCGCCCTGCCCGCTCCCTGTCCCCGATGTGGCGTTGCTCGCCGAGGACGACGGGGAGGGAGCGGTGCTGGATGTGTGGCTCGCACTCGAGGAGAGCAGCAGGCCGCTGCCCGCGCCCGTTCCCTCCCCCAGCGCCAGCAGCGCCAGCACCCTCCCCACCGCCGCCGCCCGTGAGGTGCTCGCCAGCGACGCCGCTGGGCCCGGGCCGATCAGGGCCCCCAGCGCGATCCCCGCGGCGAGCATCGCCGCTGTGAGGATCGCACCCACCCCGCGGGAGGGGAGCTTGGGGGCCTGAGGGAGGGGGGGAGGGGTCATGGGGAGGTTGGGTCGTGGGATTGGGGTGTCTTGGGTAGTCGGGGTGCGGTGTCGGGTGATCTCGGGGTCTGGGTGGTGGGCGGGCAGGTCAGCGCGGCAACTTGGGAGGTCAGCGTGGGTTGCGGCCGTGGACGGCAATCCCCACCTTCCTGATCTTCCCGACAAGATATCTAATGTCGATCTAGTTTATGAAGAATATGGTAGGGTGCTCGCCAACGACTTGTCAACACGTCAAAAAATGGAGGCCCTCACAATGCGTCGAATCCGCCGTATCGCCGCCTCGCTCGCGGCTGTGACCCTGATCGGGAGCGCGGTGCCCGCGATCGCCTCGGCTGCGAGCGTGATCACGATCAGCGGAGCCACCGCCTCCTTCCCGCTCGTCCAGGCCCTCGCCCACAAGTACTCGAAGCTGCTCCACAACAGGGTCACCTTCCACATTTCCCAGGGCGGTGCTCAGATCGGCGTCAACGACGTCGCCGCGGGCCGCGTCACGATCGGCGACGTCTCCCGCGACCCCCTGCCCACCGACCCTGTCGGTCTCGACTTCTACCCGATCGCCAAGTACGCGATCTGCATCGTCACCAACAAGGCCAACCCGATCTCCAGCCTCTCAGAAGCCCAGGTCCAGGCGATCTTCACCGGCAAGGACCGCGAATGGAGCCAGATCCCCGGTGCCGGCGTCTCCGGCCCGATCGACCTGATCAGCCGCACCTCCACCGCCGGTGTGCTCACCAACTTCAAGAGCCTCTTCCTCGCCAACAAGAGTGTCTCCAAGCTGGGCGCCGAAAAGCCCTCCGAGGGCCTGCTCGAGCAGGCGGTCGAAGGCGACCACAACGCGATCGGCTTCCTCTCCAACTACCGCGCCGACCAGGGTACCGTCAACCCCGTCGGCTTCGATGGCGTCGGCTGCACCCTCGCCAACGCCACCTCCGGGCAGTACGTCCCGGTGGCGAAGTTCTACGAGGTGACCAAGGGCCGCGCCACTGGCGCCGCCGCCAAGTTCATCTCGTGGATCACCTCCAGCAAGGCCGCCAAGAAGATCGTCTCCACCGAGTGGATTCCGGTCTAAAGAAGGCAGCTGGAGAGGTCGTCGTCGTGAGCAAGTCCGCTTTGATCGGATCGGGAGGCGAGCGGGAGGGGGGCCCGCCCCCCTCCCGCTCGACGTTGCTCGCGCGCCTGCGCAAACCGTGGCCGGACCACCGCGCCGAGCGTACGCTCGGCGCGGTGTCGCTGCTCGTCTGCCTCTGCGTGCTCTTCATGATCGCGTTCGTCGCCGCGCGCGCCTGGCCCACCTTCGAGCACAACGGGCTCGTCTGGCTCGGCCCCGGCGGCAGCCTGGGGACGCAGTTCGAAAACATGCTGAACGCCCCCTCGCACCCTCCCGCCTCGGCCTACCACGTGCGGGCTTGGACGATCATCTACGGCACGCTGCTGGTCACCGGGCTTGCGGTGCTGCTCGCGCTGCCGCTCGCGGTGCTCTGCGCGATCTTCATCGTCGAGCTCGCTCCGCCCGCCCTGCGCCGCACGATGATCCGCGTCGTGCGCCTGCTGGCCTCTGTGCCCTCGGTCATCTGGGGCCTGCTTGGGATCCTCGTGCTGGTGCCGTTCGTCCTCAACCACTTCATCACCAACGCCGAGCGGACCTCCCTGCAGAGCACCGTTGAGCTCACCGGCGCCGGCCTGGCGGTGGCGGTGGTCCTGCTCACCCTGATGATCGCCCCGATCATGATCGCGCTCATCTGCGACGCCCTCGGCGCGGTGCCCGCGGCGTGGCGCGAGGGCGCCGCCGCGCTCGGCGTCAACCGGCTGCGCGCGATCCGCGCCGTCACCCTGCGCGCCGTGCGCCCCGCGATCGTCGCCGCCACCGTGCTCGCCACCGCCCGCGCGCTGGGCGAGGCGATCATGATCTCGATGGTCTCCGGCTCGATCTTCTTCGCCCCCCGGCCGGGCGATGGGGTGGTCTTCTTCTTCGAGCCCCTGCGCACCCTCGCCTCCACGATCGTCGACAACCGCGAAGGGCTGGGCGGCGCCCCCGCGCTGAACTCCACGCTGTACGCCTGCGCTCTCCTGCTGCTGTTCTCCGTCTTCGTCCTGTCCGTTGCCGGCTATCTCGTCAAGCTACCGCTACGCAAGTATCAGGTGCGCGGATGAACGCGCAAGGTGGCCCATGGTGCAGCTCTGATGCGGAGGGTGAGCCATGAGCACTTTCGTCTCGGACCCCCGGGCGGGTGGGCTCCCTTCCGGATCGCAGCGTGGCCGGCGCTCCTCGCTGCGCACCTGGCGCTGGAGCGATCGCCTCGTGTTGTGCGCTGCCTGGGCGGCCGGCCTCTCGCTGTGCGCGATCGCCGCCGCGATCCTCCTCTACATGGGCTATCGCGGGGTCCAGTACCTGCGCCCCGACCTGATCTTCAGCCGACCCCAGGCGAGCCTGAACCAGGCCGGCTCGGGTGGCTTCCTCGATCCGCTGCTCGGGACCGCGCTGCTGACGGTGATCGGCATCGCGATCGCCGCCCCGCTGGCGATCTCCAGCGCGCTGTGGATCGTCGAGTACGGACAGGGTGGGCGGGCCCATCAACTTCTGACCCGGGTCGTGGAATCCAGCATCGAGATCGTCGCCGGCACCCCCGACATCGTGATCGCTGTCTTCGGCCTGGCGATCTTCCAGCTGCACCTGCTTGCGTTCGCCTCCTTCATCGGCGAAGGCGGCGGGGTCTACGGTCGCTCGTTCCTCGCCGCCGGCGCGATGATGTCGCTGATCGCGCTGCCCCCGCTGTTCGTCGCCACCCGTGACGGCCTGCTGGCTGTGCCCGCGCATATGCGCGAGGCCGCCTTCGCGCTCGGCAAGACCCGCATCGCCACGATCCGTCGCGTGCTGCTGCCCAGCGTGCGCCCCAACATCGCCACTGGCGTCACCCTCGGCGTCAGCCGCATCATCGCGGACACCGCGATCGTGATCGTGCTGCTCGGCGACGAACTGCGCCTCACCCCCCGCCAGGGCGGGTTCCCCGGCCTGGGCGTGCTGCGCGGCACCGGCTCCAGCCTCACCAGCTACGTCTACGACAACTCCCCCGCCGGCGAAGGGCTCGCGCCGCAGAAGGCCTACGCCGCCGCCGTGCTGCTGCTGGTGTTCGTGCTGCTCCTCAACCTCGCGGTTGAACGGTTCATCCGCCGCTCCCAGGCGCGTACCGGGGGAGTCGCCATCGCTGGGGGGATCGCGTGAGAGCGCACCGTGTCAATCTATATAGTGAGGATAGTGAGGAACCCCATGGAGGCCATCCCATGATCGAGCTCAAGCAGGCTCCACACCCCGTGGCGGTCGCCGTGCCCCCGCGGCGCACGATCGTGCTCGACCGTCTTCCCGAGCCGGTGCGCCCCCCCGAGCAGCGCGAGGCCGTCCGTCCGCTCGCCACCGCCGCCGGGCCAGAGCGCCTGCGCCTGGAGGACGTCACCGTCACCTACGGCGGCGCCAGCACCCTGGGGCGGCGGGGCGCCAACGCCGTGCGTTCGGTCTCGCTCTCGATCCACCAGGGCGAGGTGCTGGCCCTGATCGGACCCTCCGGCTGCGGCAAGACGACCCTACTGCGCACCCTGAACCGGCTCACCGAGCTGACCCCGGGCGCCTGTCGCGGCGGGCGGATCTTGCTCGACGGCGAGGATATCCACGAGCTGGAAGACACCGCCCTGCGCGCCCGCGTGGCGATGGTCTTCCAGCAGCCAAACCCCTTCCCGATGTCGATCTTCGACAACGTCGCCTTCGCCCTGCGCGAGCAGTCCCGCCGCCGCCCGCGGCGGCCGGAGCTCGAACCGCTCGTCGTCGACGCCCTAAAGCGCGCGGGGCTCTACAACGAGGTGGAGGACGATCTGCACCGCCCCGCGCTGCGTCTTTCGGGTGGCCAGCAGCAGCGTCTCTGCATCGCCCGCGCGATCGCCCTGCGGCCCGAGGTGCTCTTGATGGACGAGCCCTGCTCCGCGCTCGATCCGATCTCCACGGGTGTGATCGAGGAGCTGATCCACGAGCTCCGCCGCGATCACGCCGTGGTGATCGTCACCCACAACCTCGCCCAGGCCCACCGCGTGGCCGACAAGGTCGCGTTCATGTACCTCGGGGACCTCGTGGAGTACGGCACCGTCCAGCAGGTCTTCGAGGAGCCCCGCGCTCCCCGCACCCGCGACTACGTCCAGGGGGCCTTCGGATGAGCGCGATCGTCCCTCCACGCCCGCCTACGCTCCCCCCGTCTTGCCAGCGATCGCCGGTGCCCCCGTGGACGTGATCCCCCTTCCAGGCTCCACCCCCCCGGATGGCGTCTCTTCCACCGCCACCTGCGCCGGCTGCGGCGCCCCGCTCGCTTCCGACCAGCGCTACTGCCTCTCCTGCGGGCGCCCCAGCTCGCCCGTGCGCCTGGCCTTCCTCGATGTTCTCCAGGGGGAGTACCAGACCAACGGCAATTCCTTCGCCGGCGGGGTGGCGGGGGCCGCTGCCTACGCCACCGCGCCCGAGCCCGAGGGCACGCTCGGCGCTCTGCGGCGCTACTCCGGCCTCTTCGGCCTGCTCGGGGTGCTGCTCGCCGCCCTGCTCATCGGGCTGCTCGTGGGGCACTGGCTCACCGGGGGCTCAAGCAGCGGGCCCCAGGTGCTCAAGGTCGACCTCAACGCCCCCCTGGCTGCCGCTGCGCCCGCCGCCGTGAGTACCACCGGCGCCTACACCGGCTCAGCCTCTGGCTCCAAATCCTCCAGCAATACCGGCTCCACCAACTCTCACGCTCCCTCCAAGGGCGAAGAAAAAGCCGACGAAGTCAAGGAAGCCAAGGAAGTGACGAAGGTCAAGCCCCTCCCCGCCGCTCACAAAGCCTCATCGACGCTTGAAAAACTCGCCCACACTACCGGCAAGAAGCACGCGGAAGAAGAGAGCAAGCTTGGCACCGCCCCGATCGAAACCGGACATTAGCCTGCCCATGGGCGTCAACTCCAGCGGGCAGCCCCACCTTGGGGAGGGGAGCACCCCCCGCCACGCAACCACCGCGGCCGCCGCCGGCTCGCCGCCGTCCGTCGGCTCCTCCTCAACGCCCGTCGACAGCGGCTCCCTCGCGGAGCTGCGCCGGATGCGCGTGGAGCTGGCCGAGCGCGTGGCCTCGCTCACCTGGGACCTCGGCGGACTCACCTACGAGATGGCGGTCCGCGACCACTATCGCCTCGACGTGCTCGCCCGCCGCGCGGCTGAGCTGCAGCAGGCGGATGCCCAGCTTGGGGAGGTCGAGCGGCTGCTGGCCACTACCGAAGCGGGTGTGGGTGGGGCCTGCCGCGCCTGTGGTGCCGTGCACAGTCGCGGCGCCGCTTACTGTTGGCGCTGCGGCTCGCCCCTCCTGCGTGAGGGTCGCCCCGCAGTGCTGGCGCAGGAGCGGGGCAGACCTGAGGTCTAGCTCGCTGGCTCCGAGGGCGGCTCGGGTGTCGGGGCGGGGGCTTGTGTCGGGGCGGGGGGCTGTGTCGGGGC
>DATMPY010000044.1:0-11970 GCA_035566955.1 Solirubrobacteraceae bacterium
GCACCCCCCGCCTGACCCGGCACGCCCGCCGGCATTTCCTGCGCTCGCCTACGGCTCGCTCCGGAAATGCCGGCGCAACAACCCTCGAGTGGCCTAGCTTTCAACCGGCGAAACCGGCCTACTTTTCAACCGGCCTTGACAACGCCGGCCTCGCGGGCGAGGGAGACCAGGGTGGCGAGTTCCTCGGCGATGCACTCTCCGAACCTGTCAAGGTCGGGCATTGCGTCGAGGTCGCCGAGTAGGCCGAAGTTCATCTGGCCGCTGTAGGACATGATGGCGATCGCCAGGGCGTGGTGCTGGGGCAGAAAGGCCACGGGGTAGGCCTCGAGCATCCTCCGTCCCAGCACGTACAGGGGGAACTGGGGCCCGGGGACGTTGGTGACGATCAGGTTGAAGAGGCGGGTGGAGAAGTTCAGCCGGGATGCCTGGGCGAGGATCGTGGGCGGGGCGAAGTTCTGGGCGCCCGCGATCACCTCTGCGCCGAGCGCCTGCTTGGACTCCTTCAGGCCGTCCATCTCCCGCTTGACGAAGCGCAGGCGCTGGAGGGGGTCGGCCATGTAGACGGGCAGGGGCCCGCGCATCGCCACGATGCGGTTGCCGAGCTGGTGGTGGTGCTCGTCCTCGGCGCGTACCGACACGGGGACCAGCGCCCGCAGCTCGAGCCCCTGGGTACGTACCCCGCGGGAGATCAGGAAGGTACGCAGCGCACCCGCGACGACGGCGAGCACGACGTCGTTGACGGTGCACCCAAAGGCGTTCTTGACGAGCTTGAAGTCATCCAGCGAACAGCCCACCCCACGGAAGCGCCGGTGGGGCCCGATGTCCACGTTCAGTGGCGTGGAAGGCGCGGGGTTCAGCACCGCCCACACGATCTCCCCGACGCCCTCCGCCGCCTCGCGCGCGGTGGCGAGCGCACGATCGGGATGGGCGAGCGCGTCGGCTACCCCGGCCGCCAGCTCGGCCCCCGCGCGCAGCGCCCCGCGGGCCCCGGCGGCGAGCAGCTCCAGGGTGCCGGGTTCGCGATTGGGCTGCCACGCCCGCCCGGAGTGGCGGACGGGGGGAGGGTCGGGGCTGAGGTCGAACAGCACGGTGGCCAGGTCCACCCCGGCGATGCCGTCGATCAGGGAGTGGTGGGTCTTTGAGATCAGCGCGAAGCCCTCGTGTGATGGAGGCCCGCCCGCCCCGCCCCGCCCGGCCTCCGGCCGGCCGGGACCCGTGATATCTGGACTGAGGCCCTCGATCAGCCACATCTCCCACAGGGGCTTGGAGCGGTCGAGCTGCTGGGAGAAGATGCGGGCGGTGAGGTTGCACAGCTGCTCCCAGTCCCCGGGGGCGGGCAGTGCGGTGTGGCGCACGTGGTACTCAAGATTGAAGCTCGGATCGTCCACCCACACCGGCCGGCCGCTGTCCAGGGCGGTGTGGGTGTGGGCGAGCTTGTGGCGGTAGCGCGGCACCAGGTGCAGCCGCTGACGGATCTGTTCCAGGAATTCATCGAGCGTTGGTGGCGGGCCCTCCAGCAGCGTGAGCCCGCCCACGTGCATGTGCGAGCTCGGCCCCTCCTGGTGCAGGAAGGAGGCGTCCACTGCGGTGAGGCGGTCGAGGTGGCGCTGGGGCATCGTCCTTAGGGTACTTGGCACGGGCCCCTTACAATGGGCTTGGTGGCCAACACAATCGAGAAGATCCTGCTGGCGGCCCCGCGCGGGTACTGCGCGGGGGTGGACCGTGCGGTGCAGACTGTGGAACGGGCGCTCGAGCTGCACGGGCGGCCGGTGTACGTGCGCAAGGAGATCGTGCACAACAAGCACGTGGTGGCGCAGCTGCGGGCGCGAGGGGCGATCTTCGTGGACCAGGAGACGGAGGTCCCGGAGGGCTCGGTGACGGTCTTCTCCGCGCACGGGGTGGCGCCGAGCGTGCGCGCCAACGCGCGGGCTCTCAGCCTGCAGACCATCGATGCGACGTGCCCGCTGGTGACGAAGGTGCACGTGGAGGCGCGGCGCTTCGCGGAGCAGGGCTACACGATCGTGCTCGTGGGCCACGAGGGCCACGAGGAGGTGGAAGGCACGATGGGGGAGGCGCCCGAGCGGATCGTGCTGGTGCAAAACGAGCGCGACGTGGATGAGCTGCAGGTGGAGGACCCCGAGCGGATCGCCTACATCACCCAGACCACGCTCTCGGTGCACGAAACCGCGGCGATCGTGGCGCGCCTGCGGGAGCGCTTCCCGAGCATCACGGGTCCCCGCACGGAGGACATCTGCTACGCCACCACCAACCGCCAGGCGGCGGTCAAGCAGATGGCGGGCCAGTGCGACGTGATGCTGGTGATCGGCTCGCGCAACTCCTCCAACTCGGTGCGCCTGGTGGAGGTCGCGCGCGACTGCGGCACGGAGGCGTATCTGATCGACCACAGCCGCGAAGTGCGCGAGGAGTGGCTCGCGGGCCGGCGCGTGGTGGGCGTCTCCTCGGGCGCCAGCGCCCCGGACGAGCTGGTGGTGGAGCTGCTCGACTTCTTCCGCGCGCGGGGGGTGCCGGAGGAGGACATCACCGAATTCCACGTGATCCGCGAGGACGTGCGCTTCATGCTCCCCAAGCCGATCCGCGAGGCGGTGGCGGCCGCGGGGGCCTCGTAGCGGCGTTGCTCTGTCAACGCTTGACAGGCCCACGGGCCGAGGCGATGTGCCCAGGGCGGAGCCGGTGCCGGCCACAATGGCGGCGGGCGAGTTCAAGGCAAGTTGGGCGTGTGCGGTGGTGCGCCCGAGGGTCGCGGGTGGCGCTCTGCGTACGCTGATCATCTCGGACCTCCACCTCGGCAGCGCGGGTGGCGCGGATCTGTTGCGCCGCCCGGAGCTGCGCGCGCCGCTGCTCGCGGAAATGAGTGACGTGGACCGCGTGGTGCTGCTGGGCGACGTGCTTGAGCTGCGCCACGGCCCGCGCCGCGAGGCGCTTGCGGCGGCCCGCCCGTTCTTCGAAGATCTCGGCCGGGTGATCGGAGACCCGCCCGCCCGGGAGGTGGTTGTGGTGGCCGGCAACCACGACCACGCTCTGATCGAGCCGTGGCTGGAGCGCCGCAGCGAGCTCTCGATGCCGGCGCCGCTGAGCGCCGAGCAACGCCTGGAGGCGACGGCGGCCTCGCCGATGATGGCCCAGCTGGCGGAGTGGGCCGCCCCGGCGCGCCTCGCGGTGGCCTACCCGGGCCTGTGGGTGCGTCCCGACGTGTACGCCACCCATGGCCATTATCTCGACTGCCACCTCACGATCCCCACGCTGGAGCGTCTGGGCATCGGCGCGATGGGCCGCATGTTGCGTCGCCCCGCGGGCGCGTTCACGGGGCCGGAGGACTACGAGGCGGTGATGACCCCGGTATTCGCGTGGATCGATGCTGTGGCCCGCCAGGCGCCGACGGGCGAGATCCTCAACGGGGGGACCACCGTTCGCGCGTGGCGTGCGCTGGGGGGCGGGGGCAGCACCGCCGCGGCGCACGCGGACGGCGCCCGCGGGTACCCCAACGGGTACCGCCACAGAGCGGGGCGGCTCGGCCGGGAGCTGCGCACACGCACGCTCGCGGGCGCCTTCGGACTCGGAGTGGCTGCGCTCAACCGCACGGGGATGGGCCCCTTCAACGCGGACCTTTCGGGCGGCGAGCTGCGCCGGGCGGGCCTGCGCGCGATGGGGGAGGTCGTCGGGCGCCTTGATTTGGACCCCGCTCGCCCCGCGTACGTCGTGTTCGGCCACACCCACCGCGCCGGCCCGCTGCCGGGGGACGACTCGGCGGAGTGGCGAGCGCCCCGCGGGGCGTGCCTGATGAACACGGGATGCTGGACCTACGACTCCTACTTCCTCACCCGCGCCGCGGGAGAGCACCCGTACTGGCCGGGGAGCTGCGTGATCGTGGAGGACGACGGTCCGCCTGTCCTGCGACGGCTGCTGGTGGCTCACAGCCACGCTGAGCTTGTTCCATAGCTCAGTAACCGTCAGAAACGTCCGATGCTCTACCTAGGATACGGAGGCTCCTTAGGGAGTGAAGCCCCCGTAGCTCAGTGGATAGAGCGACTGACTGCTAATCGGTAGGCCGGAGGTTCGATTCCTCCCGGGGGCAATTCCAAGCGTCTGCTGCTCCGCCGAAGTATTTCTACGTGGCCGGACAGACTCCTTCTCGTAATAATTCGCACAAGATTGTGAGGCGTCCGATGGAAGTAGTACGCTGCACGCAGCAGTCAGTCGCCTGTTGAGCTAGGCCATCGAAGGGTCTTGCTACTCCAACAGACCAACGAGGAGCCCGCTTCCAGCGGGCTCCTCGTCTATTTGGAGCGGTCCCTCAGAGCGTCCCTGGCGTAAAGCACGTAGCAAGGCACTGTACGCGGGGGCTGACCTCGAGTTCGAGCGCTCCGGCGGTGTGGCGATCGTGCTCAATCAGTGGGTATGCGCCTGGAGACGAAACGGTCAGCTCGGTGCCGTTGACCAGCACGGTTCCCTCGCCGTCGAGCACGGCCCACACCCCGCCGGCCTCGTAGGGCCCTGAGTAGGCCCCCTCCCGATCCTCGCTCTGCGGCACGAGCTGGGCGTCGGGCTCGTCCTCGGGGCGTAGCGGGTCAAGCGGCTCGCGCTCGATCCCCAGCAGCTCCTGGATCGCCAGCTCGGTCTCCCGGTAGGCGCCCTCCCCGTAGTGGTAGTCGAACAGGATCCCCCGCTGGTCGAACAGGTAGCGGGCGGGCCACCCCTGGTTCTCGTACTCCTGCCACATCTCCAGGTCGGGATCGAGCAGCACCGGATAGCCGATCCCGAGGCGCGCGACGGCCTCCTCGACGGCCCCGCGCTCGCGCGCGGGCTCGAAGCCGGGGGAGTGGATGCCGATGACCTGCAGCCCGGTCTTGGCTGCGGCCCCGGTCTCCACGGCATCGAGCTCCCCGTAGCGCTCGTGCCAAGCCTTCAGGTACGGCAGGGTGCGCATGGAGTTGGGCCGGCAGAAGTCCCAGAACTCGATCAGCACGGGCCGCCCGATCTGGCGGTCCATGCGCAGCGACTTCACGTTCACCCACCGCAGGTGCGTGAGGAACGGAGGTGCTGCAATCCTGTCAACGGGCGCGCGCAACAGTTACGCGCTACCCGATCGAGCCGACCATCTCCAGCTGAATCAACCGGTTGAGCTCGACGGCGTACTCCATCGGCAGCTCCTTGGTAACGGGCTCGATGAAGCCGTTGACGATCATCGCCGCCGCCTCGTCCTCGGTGAAGCCGCGGGAGCCCATGTAGAAGAGCTGGTCGTCGGAGATGCGCCCCACGGTGGCCTCGTGGGCGACGGCGACGTGGGGGTTCTGGATCTGGATGTCCGGCCAGGTGTCCGAGCGGGAGATCCCGTCCATCATCAGCCCGTCGCACTGCACGCGCGCCTTGGAGCCCGCCGAGTGGGGACCCATGCGCACGAGTCCGCGGTAGCCCATGATGCCGCCGTCCTTGGAGATCGACTTGGCGAGGATGTTGGAGGTGGTGTTGGGCGCGAGGTGGACGACCTTCGCCCCGGTGTCCTTGTGCACCCCGCCGGAGGCCACGCCGACGTTGAGGTGGTCCGCACGGGCGCCCTCGCCCATCAGGTAGGAGCCGGGGTAGAGCATCACGTACTTGGCGCCCATCGAGCCCCCCACCCACTCGACCGTGCCGCCGGCGTCGACGACGGCGCGCTTGGTGTTGAGGTTGTAGACGTCCTTGGACCAGTTCTGCACAGTCGTGTAGCGCGCCTTGGCGCCTTCGTGCACGAAGATCTCGACCACGGCGGAGTGCATCGAGTTGACGCTGTACGTCTGCGCGGTGCAGCCCTCGATGTAGTTCACCTCGGAGCCCTCGTCGGCGACGATCAGGGTGTGCTCGAAGGTGCCCTCTCCTGCCCCCTCCATGCGGAAGTAGGACTGCAGCGGCAGGTCGCACTTGACGCCCTTGGGGATGTAGCAGAACGCCCCGCCCGACCAGACGGCGCCGTGTAGCGCGGAGAACTTGTTGTCCTGGGCGGGGACGCATTTGTTCATGAAGTACTTCTGCACCAACTCGGGGTACTCGGTGATGGCGGTGTCCATCGAGCAGAAGAGGATGCCCTGCTTGGAGTACTCCTCCTTGAGTCCCTCGTAAACGGGCTCCTGGCGCCACACCCCCACGACGCCGGCGAGATGCTCGCGCTCAGCCTGGGGGATGCCGAGGTCCTCGTAGGTCTGCTTCATCTCCTGCGGAACTTCGTCCCAGGAGTTGTAGCGCCCGGCGGTGGGGGGCGAGTAGAGCACGAGGTCGTCGAGGTTCAGCCCGGAGAGGTCGATGCTCCACGTCGGCATGGGCTTGCGTTCGAAGATCTCCAGCGCCTTGATCCGCTTCTCGGCCATCCAGTCGGGCTCGCCCTTGATCTTGGAAAGCTCGCTGACGACCTCACGCGAGATCCCCTGACGCGCGCGCAGCTGGCCCTGCTCGTCCTCGACGATCGGGCTGGGCTTGGTGATCCTGGCGGTGTCGGTGGCAGCAATGATGCTCCTCGGTTTGAATCCCGAGCTCTGAAGTAGGGATTCTATCGCGTCCACCGGGAGCCCTGGGTCTGGGTATCAACGATCGCTTTCTACTCGAACTTACTCTAAAAATGTTAGAGTAGTTTCATGTCGACGGTGGCGGTGGAGCAGGCTTTGAAAGCGCCGGTGAGAGAGCGCGGAAGCCGGGTGCTGGCGATCGCGGAGGATCAGTGGTTCGATCGCAAGTCCAATCGAATCGCCCCCAAGGATCTTGCAAACGACGTGATCGGCATGGCCAATGCTGACGGGGGGACGATCGTGGTTGGGCTCTGGAAGGGAGCGGTGGAGGGTGGTGATGACAGGGTCGAGCGGCGCAACGCGCAGATGCAGGCGGCGATCGACTTCGCCCAGCCGCCCGTGGGGGTCAAACATCGCCTTGTGCCCTGCTTCAACGCGAAGGGGGAGCGCGATCACCTGCTGGTCATCGAGGTTCCCACGAGTGATGTTGTGCACGCCAACCCCAGGGATGAGGTCTTCCTCCGGGTTGGGGACGAGACGCGGCGCCTTAGCTTTCACCAGCGCCAGGAGTTGTTGTTCGACAAGGGTCAGGCAAGCTACGAGGCGCGACCGCTGAAGGGAGTTGGCCGGCAGGCCCTCGATGGGTCACTGCTGGAGCAGTACGCCCGGGCGGTGGGGCACCCCGATATATGGCGCCTGCTGCGTGCGCGCGGGCTTGCGGCGCGGGGCGAAGAGCTGACGATCGCTGGTCTGCTGTTGTTCGCGCGCGAGCCGCAGGCGGTCCTGCCCGAGGCGTTCGTGCGGGTCCTGCGCTACCGCGGGCGCGAGCGCGGGACGGGAGCCGGCCAGCATCTGCTGGAGGATGTCCGCATCGAGGGTCCGATCCCGCGCCAGCTTCAGGAGGCGCACAGGGTCATCCAGCGCTTGCAGCCCGTCCGCAGAGCGCTGATCTCCGCCACGGGGCGCTTCGGCGAGGTTCCGTTGATTCCCGAGGACGCATGGCTGGAGGGGGTGGTGAACGCGGTGGTCCACCGCTCCTACAGCCTCGCCGGCGATCACATCAGGGTCGAGGTCTTCGACGACCGGATCGAGATATCGAGCCCCGGACGCTTCCCTGGGCTGGTCGATCTGAGCGACCCGCTGCGCAGCACCCGCTTCGCCCGCAACCCGCGGATCGCGCGGGTCTGCTCCGATCTGCGCTTCGGGCAGGAGTTGGGCGAGGGCATCCGGCGCATCTTCGAGGAGATGCGCACGGCCGGGCTGGTGGACCCGGTCTACGGACAGACTGCGGGCAGTGTGCTTTTGACGCTCTCCGCGGAGTCGACCGACAGGGCGTTGGAGGCGCGGCTGCCCGATGAGGCGCGCGCGATCACGGCGGCACTGCGGAAGGCTGGGCGGCTCAGCACGGGCGAGGTCGCCGAGGTGCTGGGGCTCTCTCGCCCGGCGACTATCCGGCGGCTGGAGTCCCTGCGCAGCGAGGCCCTGATCGAGTGGATCGGCAAGAGCGCCAAGGACCCGCGCGCATATTGGCGGCTGCCGCCAACCTGAGGCGGCGCCGTGGCGGGCGGCTTAAGGACCCTCGTCGTTTGGGAGCCCGCGCTCGGGATCTACTTGAATCTACTCTAAACTTTTTAGAGTAGGTGCATGTATCCGTGATCCGAGGATGGCGGGGCGAAATCCGATTCGCCACGCCGGCCCGCCGGGATGGCCGGAGGTCTCAGGCCGGCCAGTCGTGATCGCCGCTGACCGCGCCGCGCACGACCTTGAGGTTGAGTAGGGCGCACTTGCGCCGGGTGGCGGAGACGGGGATGCCGAGCAGATCGAGCATCCAGTCTGCGCCCAGGCCCTCGACCTCCTGGAGGTCCATGCCCTTGAGCTCCTCGGAGGCAATCGAGGCGGCGGCCTGGGAGATCGCGCAGCCGTGGCCATGGAAGCGGAGATCCTCGATGCGGCCGTCCTGCACGCGGATGTGGACACCGAGCTCGTCCCCGCACAGGGGGTTGTGCTCCAGGGCTTCGAGGTCGTGGGGCTCCAGCTCCCCGAAGTTGCGGGGGCGCTTGTAATGGTCGAGGATGTAGTCGCGGTAGAGGTCGTCCATCAGCGCTCGGGGTTGCCGCCCGACATCCCCGCCTCCATCGCCGCTCGAAGGCCCCGCGTCGCGCGCGCAGGGGGTCGGTCGCCAGCGATTCGTGGATCGTGCTTGCGCGCGGGGGACCTCACAGCCCGAACACCTCACGGCCCGTGTGCAGCGCATCGATCAGCGCGTCGATCTCGGCGGGGGTGTTGTAGATCCCCACGCTCGCCCGCGCGGTGGCGTCCACGTGCAGGCAGCGCATCAGGGGCTGGGCGCAGTGGTGACCCGCGCGGATGCACACCCCCTCGCGGTTGGCCAGCTCGGCGATGTCGTGGGGGTGCATGCCCGCGATCGTGAATGACGCGAGGCCCCCGCGCTGCTCGGCGCCTGGGGGGCCGACCACGCGCAGGCCGGGCACCTCGCCCAGGCGCTCCAACATGTGGGCCGTCAACTGGAGCTCGTGGGCGCGTACCCGCTCCATTCCGAGGCCCCCCAGGTACTCGACCGCCGCGCCCAGCCCCACCGCCTCGGCGATCGGTGGGGTGCCGGCCTCGAACTTGTAGGGCAGCTCGTTCCACGTGGCGCCGTCGAAGTCCACCGAGGCGATCATGTCCCCCCCCGTGAGGAACGGGGGCATCTCCTCCAGCAGCTCGCGGCGGCCGTGCAGCACCCCGATCCCCGTGGGCCCCACCGCCTTGTGGCCCGTCCACGCATAGAAGTCCGCCCCCAGGGCGCCCACGTCCACGGGCATGTGCGGCACCGCCTGGGCACCGTCCACCAGCGACACCGCCCCGGCGGCGCGGATGCGGCGCACCATCTCCGCCACCGGGTTGATCGTCCCCAGCACGTTTGAGACGTGGGTGAACGCCACCAGCTTCACGTCGCCCCGTTCGAGCTCCGCCTCCAGCTGCTCGGGGACCAGCAGCCCGGACTCGTCGACCGCCAGGTAACGCAGCTGCGCCCCCTGCTCGCGGCAGAGCACCTGCCAGGGGACGATGTTGGCGTGGTGCTCCATCTGCGTGATCAACACCGCGTCCCCCGGCCCCACGTTCGCGCGACCCCACGCGTAGGCCACGAGGTTGATCGCCTCCGTCACGTTCTTCGTGAAGATCGTCGTCGTCGGCTCGGAGCCCGTGAACGCCGCCACCCGCTCGCGCGCCAGGTCGTACGCCGCGTCGGCCTCCAGCGCCAGCGCGTACACCCCGCGGTGCACGTTGGCGTTGTGCACTCGCAAATGCTCGGCCACCGCGTCGATCACCACCTGCGGCTTCTGCGCCGACGAGGCCGAGTCCAAGTACACCAGCGGGTGGCCGTCGAATTCGCGGGGGAGGATCGGGAAGTCACCGCGCACGTCAAGTCCCGCCGGGTCCGCCCCCGCGCACGGGTGGAGTGCGTCGTCGGTCCTGGCCGGGAAGATGCTCACGGAACCCTCCGTTCCGCGCAACGCCCCTCGCCGCCCACGCCCGGGGCCAACCGCTCCGCGTGGTGCGCGAAGCACCGCCCAGTGTCACGCAACGCGGCCCATCCCGGACCCCCTTGTGGGGTCCTCATCAAAAAAATCCCCACCCTTGCGCGAACACCCATGCGATCACCGGCTCGTCGCATACGCCTCGATGTCCTCGCGCGCCGCCGCCAGCTTCGTGGCCACCTTCGCGCGTACCAGCTCTTCCAGGGGCTCGTCGTGCAGCTCGGAGAGCAGCGGCTCGAAGAAGCCCTCCACGATCACCCGCACCGCGCTCGCGCGGTCGAGGCCGCGGCTCTGCATGTAGAAGATCACGTCCTCGTCCAGCTCCCCCACCGTGCCCCCGTGGGAGGCCGAGACGTCGTCCGCGGAGACCAGCACCGAGGGGATCGCGTCCAACCGCGCCTTCGGGGAGAGCATCATCGTGTGGATCTGCAGGTAAGTATGGGTCTGCTGGGCCCCCGGGTCGATCTGGATCAGCCCCTCGAAGCTCGCCCGGCTGGAGCCCGTCGCCGCCCCGCGCCAGTGCACATCCCCCCCCGAGGGGCCCGTCTCGTGGAGATCCACCGCGAACACGTCCAGCAGCTCCTGCGCCTGTGCGAAGAACAGGCCGCGGAACGCCATGTCCCCGCCGGGCTCGCTCACCGCCAGCTCCAGGTGGTGGCGCACCAGGTGGCCCCCCAGCAGCGCGGGCAGCCAGTGGCAGTACGCGTCGCGGCCCACCTGCACGAAGCGGGTGGACGCGTCGAACACCTCGCCCGAGCCCCAATCCTGCACCTGCGCCAGGCGGCAGCGCGCCCCGTCCTCGAGGTACAGCTCGAACGCCCCCGCGTGCAGCGCCTGGCCCTCGAAGTCGCCCGCGAGGTCGTACTCATGCACGCGGAACTCCGTGCCGTGCTCCCCCACGATCAGCGTGCGCCCGTACTGAGCCACCCCCGGGCCCTCGATCGCGTACACGATCTCGAACGGCTCCTCGATCTCGAGGCCCGCCGGTACATGCAGGAAGGCCCCGCCCGTCCACAGCGCCGCGTTCGCCGCCTCCAGCTTGTGGCGCTCATACGTCAGACGCTTCGAGTACCACCGTGTGAACAGCTCCCCGTGATCGCGCGCCGCGTCCTCCAGCGAGCACAGGATCACCCCCTTGGCCGCCAGCTCCGGGTCGAGCTCCACCTGCACCACCGAGCCGTCGAGCTGCACGATCCGCCCCGCGCGCGGGCGCTCGGGGAGCGTGGCGCGCACGATCTCCGGCAGCGCGTTCTCGCCGGTGTCGTGGTGGCGGACCTCCAGGGCGTCCAGATCCAACCCTTCGAAGCTCGTAGTCCAGAAGCCCGAGCGTCGCCACACCGGCAGCTCCGTGGACTCGTAGACCTTCAACGCCGCCTCGCGCAGCTCGGCCAACGAGCGCCCATCACCCGCCCCAGCGCCGTGCAGAGCGTGGTAGAGCGTCGACTCCCGGTGGCGTCCGGGCTTGACCGCGACTGTGCCCGTGCCGTTCGCGCCGGGGGCCGCGCTCGCGGCGTCCACCCCGGTTGGCCGGCCGGTGCTCGGCGCCGCCTCAGGCACCGTCGCCGCCCGTCGTCGCGCCCGCCGCCGCCGTCTCGGCGCCATACTCCTGGCGGATCTGGTCGTAGCCCTCGCGCTCCAGGCGCTCCACCAGCTCCACCCCGCCCTCCAGCACGATCCGCCCGTCGAGCATGATGTGCACGAACTGGGGCTTGATGTAGTGCAGGATGCGCTGGTAGTGGGTGATGATCAGCGCGCCCAGGCCCTGCTCGGTGTGCAGCCTGTCCACGCCCTCCGCCACCGTGCGCAGCGCGTCGATGTCGAGGCCCGAGTCGGTCTCGTCGAGGATTGCCACGTCCGGCTTGAGCATCGCCATCTGCAGGATCTCCGCGCGCTTCTTCTCCCCCCCCGAGAAGCCGTCGTTGAGGTGGCGCGAG
>DATMPY010000045.1:0-3506 GCA_035566955.1 Solirubrobacteraceae bacterium
CGGGGCAGCCCTTTAGATCGCCTTCATCGCCGTCGATCATCCTGTGCTCACGATGAAACGCCTATACGTCATTCCCTTCCTCTCCGCCCTCCTTGGGGGCGGCATTGTGGTCGTCGTGATCGCCGCCCTCGGCGGGCTGGGCAGCTCGCAGAAGACCGTCACCGAGATCCAGACCGCCGCCCCGGTCGCAAGCGCCGGCACCACCTCCACCGCCACCCAGAGCACCGGCAAGAGCAGCGGCGGGCTGACCGCCCATGAAATCTACGCGCACGCAGCTCCCAGCGTGGCCTACGTGACCTCCACGATCGTGCGCAAGAGCGAATCGCCGTTTGGCTTCGGGGAAACCTCCCAGCAGGGAATCGCCGCCGGCTCCGGGTTCGTGATCAACTCCAACGGCACCCTCCTCACAAACTGGCACGTGGTCGAGAACGCGATCAAGGTCACCGTCAGCTTCGAACACGGCAAGACCGTCAACGCTCAGGTGATCGGCAAAGACCCCTCGCAGGATCTGGCGCTGCTGAAGATCTCCACCGAAGGCCTCACCCTGCATCCCCTCAAGCTCGGCGACTCCGCCGCCGCGCAGGTCGGCGACCCGGTGCTGGCGATCGGCAACCCCTTCAACCAGCGCGACACCCTCACCACGGGGATCATCTCCGCCCTGCAGCGCAAGATCGAAGCCCCCAACGGCTTCGCCATCGAAAACGTCCTCCAGACCGACGCCCCGATCAACCCCGGCAACTCCGGCGGCCCGCTGCTCAACGCGGAGGGTGAAGTGATCGGGATCAACTCCCAGATCGAGACCGGTGGCGGCGGCAGCAACGGCAACGTGGGCATCGGCTTCGCCGTGCCGATCAACACTGCCAAGCAGGAGCTCCCCGAACTCGAGAAGGGCGGAACCGTCAGCGGTGCCTACCTCGGCGTGAGCACCCTCACCGTCGACGGCTCCCTCTCCGAGTTGAACCTCCCCGTCAAGGAAGGCGCGCTCGTGCAGACCGTGGAAGCGGGCACCCCCGCCGCCAAGGCGGGCATCCACGCGGGCAACCTGGAAGTCCAGATCAGCGGCAGCAAAGTGGTCGCCGGCGGGGACATCATCATCGGGGTGAACGGCAAGAAGATCGCAAGCTCCGAAGCGCTCGCCTCGGCGATCGAGTCAAAGAAGCCCGACGCGACCGTCACGATCAAGCTGCTGCGAGCAAACGGGAGCGGCGGCTACACCGAAAAGACCGTCACCGCCACCCTCACCAAGCGACCCAACTCGAAGCCCAACCCCACCGGGGGCGAAGAAGGAGGCTAGTGACCCACGGGGATGGAGCCGTGTTTGGCGGCTCCACCCTGTTTGGGGGGAGGAGTTCCTTCAGCGGCACGTCTCCATGAGCAGGGTGCCGGTGTTTGGCGGCTCCTGTTTGGGGGAAGAGCGGTCGGCGCCTGCGCATCTGCATTGGTTGCCGGGTAGACCCTGACGCTAGTGTTGGGGGCGTGAACGCCCCCAACGTGAAGGTCTGCGGTATCACCCGCCTACAGGACGCCGAGCTCGCGGTGGCGCTGGGGGCGTGGGCGGTGGGCATGGTCTTCCACGAGCCCAGCCCCCGGCGCTGCGCACCCACGGAGGCGCTCCGCATCACCACCGCGCTGCGCCGGCGGGTCGAGCTGTGCGGCGTGTTCGTCAACGCCCCCCTCGAGGAGGTCGTCCAGCATGGCGAGGAGCTTGGGCTGACCCTGCTGCAGCTGCACGGCGACGAGGGCCCCGCGTACTGCGCGGAGGCGGGGCACCGCACCGGGGCGCGGGTGATCAAGGCCGCCCAGGTCTCCTCGATCGGAGAGGTGCGCGACCTGGAGCGCTTCCACGTGGACTACCACCTGCTGGACGCCCGCTCCACCGCGCCCGCGAAGCGCGCGCTGCGGGGCGGCACCGGGGAGACCTTCGACTGGGGCCTGCTCGCCGCCCGGCGCTCCGCGGTGCCCCTGATCCTCAGCGGGGGTCTCGGCCCCGAGAACGCCGCGGAGGCCTTCCGCGCGGCCGCCGCCCACGGGCACCGCGCGCGGCCCTTCGCCCTCGACACCGCCAGCGGCACCGAGGCCGCCCCCGGACGCAAGGACCCCGAGCGCCTGCGCGCATTCTTCGCCGCGGTCCAGGACGCCGCGGTAGTCTCGGCAGCGTGAGCACCATCGAGCACCGCTTCGGACGCTACGGGGGGCAGTACGTCCCCGAGACCCTGATGCCCGCGTTGGCCGAGCTCGAGCAAGCGTGGTTGGAGGCCCGCGAGGATCCAGGCTACCGAGCGGAGCTCGACGGGCTGCTGCGCGACTTCGGGGGGCGCCCCACCCCGCTGTACCGCGCGCGGCGGCTCTCCGAGCGAGTGGGGCGGTCGGTGTATCTGAAGCGCGAGGACCTCAACCACACCGGCTCGCACAAGCTCAACAACGCCCTCGGCCAGGCGCTCCTGGCCAAGCGGATGGGCAAGCGGCGGATCATCGCCGAGACCGGGGCGGGCCAGCACGGGGTAGCGACCGCCACGGTGTGCGCGCTGCTCGACCTGGAGTGCGTGATCTACATGGGCGAGGAGGACACCCGCCGCCAGCGCCCCAACGTGCAGCGCATGGAGCTGCTCGGGGCCACCGTCAACGCCGTCCAGGCGGGGGCCCGCACGCTCAAGGAGGCCACCTCCGCTGCGATCCGCGACTGGGTAACCAACGTTCAAAGCACCCACTATGTGATCGGCTCCGTGGTGGGCCCCGCGCCCTATCCCGCCCTGGTGCGCGACCTACAGCGGCGGATCGGGGACGAGGCCCGCGCCCAGCTGCTGGAGCGGGAGGGCCGCCTGCCGGGACGCGTGATCGCGTGTGTGGGCGGGGGCTCCAACGCGCTGGGGATCTTCACCGCGTTCCTGGACGACGAGGAGGTGCGGCTGATCGGCGTGGAGGCCGGGGGGGAGGGGATCGAGACGCCTCGCCATGGTGCGCCGCTTACCGTTGGCGGCCGCGCGGGCGTGCTGCACGGAGCGCTCTCCGCGGTGATGCAGGACGAGGAGGGCCAGATCATCGAGGCCCACTCCGTCTCCGCGGGCCTCGACTACCCAGGCACCGGCCCCCAGCACGCCCACCTGCGCGACAGCGGCCGCGCGCGCTACGTGGCCGTGAGCGACCGCGACGCCCTCGCCGCGTTCCGCGAGGTGGCCCGCCTGGAGGGGATCATTCCCGCCCTGGAGACCGCCCACGCGCTCGCGTGGACGCTCGCCCAGCCGGAGGGGGAGGGCGAGCTGGACCTGGTGTGCCTCTCCGGGCGCGGGGACAAGGACCTCGCGGAGGTGCTCGCGCTCTCATGAGTGCCGTGCGCGAGGAGCAGGGCACTGGTCGCATCGCCGCGGCATTCGCCGGCGCGGCGCGCGACGGGCGCGCGGCGGCGCTGATGCCCTACCTGATGGGGGGCTACCCCACGCTCGCGGAGTCGGCGCGCATCGGGGAGGCGTGCGTGCACGCGGGGGCGGACATCCTGGAGCTGGGGGTGC